>JAFDZZ010000079.1:11156-15019 GCA_018266715.1 Bacteroidota bacterium | reverse complement strand
AATTCAAAAAAAAGCTATGAACCTTTTTAGCAATCAAGCTACGGGATTGAGCTTTATCATTAATATTTTTACGCCTGTCACCGGGTGCGTGAAGCCGTTTTACCAATCCTTTTTCTTCGAGTATATCTATTGATCTTAAAATTGCCGATTTTGTTTTTTCCATTACTTCGGCAATGTTTTGCTGTATTAACCCGTTTTCCCGGTTCCTATGACGTGATATATAATATAATAACCCCAGTTGTTCAAAGGTAATATCCCCGGTAATTTCATTAAACTTACCATTAATGGTTTTTAGTAGTTGCTTGCCGGTATGCACCAGCATAAATCCAAGAGTTTGCGGCAGTTCTGCACAATCCATAAAATAATAGTTGACTATTGAACAGTCGCAAAGTTATACCATTAACGTTAATTACTAATACATTAATTTCAAAATTTCTTCCTTAAATATCAGCATTATACTGCAATTATGATCAAAATTCTCTACGAAATATTGAGAATTTTCATCCAATGCATATAAAATTAATTCAATTTGAAAAATTAGCCTAAACTTATTTTTTGGTTGCCAGGTACACTCCCGATAAAATTACCAGCATGCAAGCCCATTGAGCTATGCCAACATCTTCGCCATAAATCATTCCCCAAATGATAGCCACAACAGGAATACCGTAAGTGACCATTGAAGAAAAAATGATCCCTGCCTGTTTAATAAGTTTGTAAAAAAGCATCGAAGCCAGTGCCGTGCCTGCCCAACCTAAAATACAGGCACAAAGGGTACTCCATAAAAAATGCTGGTTAAAGGGCTTTGAGAAAAAATCGGTGGAGAGTAATACCACTGCTGCCGGTAACGCATTAAAACTAAGGGCAACGGATACTACTTTTAATGAAGAAATACTCTTTAAATGCCGGTTTACCAGGTTTACATTTAACCCATAACAAAATGTAGCAATGATGATAATAAATACATAAATAAAATTATTTTCCTCTGCCTTATCCTGCGAAAAAAACAATAAAACAGAGCCAAAGAAAGCTACGGCAATGCCCAATAACTGGGTGGACTTAGTACTTTGACCAAAAAATAAAGCCCCTACCAAAAACACAAATACCGGGGTGAGAGAATTAAAAACTCCGGCCAATGCGCTGCTCACCTGCTCTTCGGCAATACAAAAAAGATAGGCAGGCAATAAACTGCCCAGGGTGCCGGATATAAGAACATAGCTCCTTTTTTCTTTTGGAATTTCCTTTAAGCTCCTAAAGGCCAGGGGTGCCAATACCAGCCCGGCAGCAATTACCCGAATAGAAGCCACCTGCCAGGCGCTGAGGTATAGCATCCCTTCCTTCATAAGGATAAAACTGCTGCCCCAAACCAAAGAAAGGAGAATAAATAAAAACCAGTTGCCTGTTTGAAATTTCAATAGAGGGCAAAATTACATATCCTTAATATATAACAGCCTTAAACCCATAAAATCATAAAGGCAAAATTTCTATATTTGCCATTCACCTTAAAACTTAAAAAAATGGGATTTATTAAAGATTTTAAAACCTTTGCTACCAAAGGAAACCTGCCCGATATGGCCATTGCCTTTTTAATGGGTACTGCTTTTGGAAAAGTGGTTAGTTCATTTATTAACGATCTTATTTCGCCTATATTAGGCATACTTACCGGCGGCACTAATTTTAAAGAGTTAAAATACGTAATGAGAGCGCCACAGGTTGGCGCAGACGGTAAAGAAATTGCCGGCTCCGGCGTGGTTTTCAGTTATGGTAATTTTATTATGGAAACCATTTCGTTTTTACTGGTGGCATTAGTGTGCTACTGGGTAATAAAAGCGCTTTTAAGAAAAGACCCCAATGCAGCGCCGGCGCCAACTGCAACGGAAACCTTACTTACCGAAATAAGGGATTCTTTAAAAAAATAATCCTTTTTAAAAGTCTTGCAGCCTGAGAAAAGGTTTTTCCATTATTCTTGTTCTTTTTTTCATTTGGAAACTCTTTTTCTTTTGGGGCAGGATTTGTCTTTCATACTTTTCAAAAATCTTTTACTCTTAAAACAAAGCATGATGAAAAAAATTATTTTCACTCTTTTTTCTTTTACCATATTAGCAGCATCTGCACAAGATGCTTCGGTAAAAGACCTAAAAAACGAGGCCTCTAAAACCATTGCCAAAGACCCTAAAGACACCGTAAACCTTAAATGGAAAAAAGGCGGAAATTTTGGTATCAACCTCAACCAGGGAACCTTGAGCAACTGGAGCGCTGGAGGCGATAAATTTTCCTTATCCATAAATTCTTTATTAAGTCTTTTTGCATTTTACAAAGAGGGCAAAAAATCATGGGACAACTCACTGGACCTTGCCTATGGCATTGTAAAAACCACCAGCCTTGGCAGCAGAAAAGATTCCGACCGCATTGATTTATTATCCAAATACGGCTATGCCATCAGCAAAAAATGGAATTTGGCATTGATGGGCAACCTCCGTACACAGTTTGCAAACGGCTATACCTATTTAAAAAATTCGGCTGGCGCCGATAGCGCCGTACTCACTTCCAAAGGCTTTGCACCGGCCTATATCCTTTTATCTCCCGGCCTGGATTATAAACCCAATGATAACCTATCCTTTTTTATATCGCCGGCAACGGCACGCTGGGTGTTAGTGAGTGATAAAACCCTGGCTCCGGCATATGGCATTAAACCCGGCAAAACCGTAAAAAATGAATTAGGCGCTTTTGCTTCCGCCAATTTTCAAAAAGCATTAAGCAGCAGCACTTCGTTTAAAACTAAGCTGGATTTATTTTCCAATTATAAAAGCAACCCGCAAAACATTGATATTTACTGGACCAATATGCTTACCGCCAAACTCACTAAATACATCAATTTTAACCTTAATGTAGATATTATTTATGATGATGATGTAGCCAATGTAAAACCCGGCAAAGGCCCGGCGCCCCAAATTTTACAACTTATGGGCATTGGTTTTGCGTATAATTTTGCCAATTATAAAAAGTAATATTCAACAACTCAAAGGAGTTTTCCACAAAAGCCTTGTTTCGGATAAGAAGCAAGGCTTTTTTGATAATTTTACCCGCTAATAACAAATCGTAATGGCTGCATCTACCTACCAGATAAAATTAGAAGAATTTGAAGGCCCCTTTGACCTCCTGCTTTTTTTTATAGAAAGAGACGAACTGGATATTTACAATATACCCATCACTAAAATCATCAACGATTTTTTAACGCATATTCATGAAAGCGAACAATTGAATATTGAACTCAGCAGCGAATTTATTTTGTTTGTGAGCACCCTCATGCGCATTAAAGCTAAAATGCTATTACCCAGGAAAGAGCTCGATGCCGAAGGCAATGAAATTGACCCAAGGCAGGAACTGATAGACAAACTGTTGGAATATAAAAAATTCAAAGAAGCGGCAACCCAGTTAAGCAGGCTCGAAGAAATACGTATGCAGATGATAAAAAGAGGTAACCTGCAAAAAGAACTGAATGCCATTGGCGAAGAAGCCGGCGAAGGCACCGAAATACAAACGGTAACCCTGTACAAGTTGATGAAGGCTTTTGAAAAAGTGGTGCAAAAATTACAGGAACGCAACAACAGGCCTGTACATACCGTAGTGCATTATAATTACACTATGGAAGATGTGAGAGAATACATTCTCAACACATCCAGCGCAAATAAGACCCTCAGCTTTGAAAAAATATTTGAGGCATGCCAGGACCGCATTCATGCCATTTTCATTTTTTTAAATTTACTGGAACTGGTGCAGCAAAAATACCTGCAAATCATTATTGGTGAAGGCCGCAATAATTTTATTATTGAATGGAACCAAAACCGGGAAGAAGAAGTACTGGC
>JAFDZZ010000079.1:0-11146 GCA_018266715.1 Bacteroidota bacterium | reverse complement strand
GGCCATTATGAGTTTATTAAAACGACATATCCTTCACCTTTTCTTTTGTTTTCCTTTTTCTGAAATCTATGCACAAAAAAATCCCATTAATACCGACCGGCCCGACCAGGGCGATGGCGTTTTTACCATTCCCAAAAAATCCTGGCAGGTTGAAAATGGGGTAATTTTTGCCAAACAAACATTTATCAATAACCTGCTCTTACGGTACGGCATTACCAACAGTACCGAAATTAGATTGGTAATTGACGCCGGCAAAGAAGGGAGCAGTAGCGGCTTTAAGCCCATTAGCTTTAGTGTTAAACAAAAGCTCATCAGCCAAAAAAATATCCTGCCGGCCATTTCATTTGTAGGCTATATCAGTAATGAAAAATGGGCAAGCAAAAATTTTAAAGGTGAGGAAGTACAATATGAGTTGAAACTGGCCATGGAAAATGAAATTTCCAATAAATTTTCGCTGGGCTATAATGCAGGCGCTTCCGATCAATTTAAAAGCCTCAATATTACCGCCGGCCTTTCCTATGCGGCATCCGAAAAAACATCCACCTATATCGAGTATTTTTCCTCTTTTACCAAGGTAGTTGATGAGCATAATATGGATATTGGATTTTTGTATTTATTAAAACCACAGTTACAATTTGATGCTTCAGTTGGTACTGCTATTTTTAGCAAGGCAAACCGGTTTTACAGCACCATTGGCATTTCGTATTGGTTTAAATAAAACCTGCTTTGCAGAATTAACATTTCCTGCCTTAGTTATGTCTTATTTTTGAGTACAATTTTTTTAGAGATAATCAGTTATTTCTTTATTAAACCTTCAATACATGCACCTCCATAAATCATTAAAGTTTTTAGCTGTGGTTTTAGCCATTTGTATTTCACGGCTTGCATTTGCCCAGCAATACAAAAGTTTTAAGCTCAATGCCAAAGGCGATACGCTCAACGCCATCACCAAAGACGACCTGAAACAGGGCAAATGGGTGGAACGGGTGGAAGAATTAAGGGGAGAACCGGGCTTTGAAGAAGAAGGTGTTTATAACAAAGGCATGAAAGAAGGCCTATGGCGCAAATACAATTTAACCGGCGATTTAATTGCCGTGGAAAATTATTTACATGGTGGAAAAGACGGCTTGCAGCAATACTATAATTACCTGGGTGATATTGAGCGGGAAGAAAACTGGAAAGGATTTAACCCCGACTCACCCTATATTTTTATTCCCGTATATGGAACCGGGAGCGGTGAAATTTTGGAAATGAAAAAAGTAAAAGCCGAGCCTTACAGTGTAAAACACGGAACCTGGAAATACTACGAACCCGGCGGAAGGCTGTTGCGTACCGATGAATACCTCAACAACAATTTAGTGCTGCCAAAACCAAAGGAAACCACCGTTTCCAGCGATCCGCCCAAAAAGAAAGAAGTACCTAAAACCCCCGAAATGATAGAATGGGAAAAAAAGAACAGCGGCAAAAAGAAAGCGCTGAGAGATGGGAAAACATCGCTTTAAACAAGACCAAAAATTATCTTTAGAAAGTATTTCATGTGAAATTTGCTTTTAATAATTATTTGAATATTTTTATGAAACGCTTTGTCTAAGTACTTAGTACTAAGTACTTAGACAAAGAATCATACTGGCGCAGATATGCAGCCCTGCAAATCTGTGTTGGCGTATCTGTGCCAATAAAGTCAGACCTGCCCATAATGAAAAGAAAGTTTAAAATATTATTTTGGATTATTATTACTTTACTGTTAATTACAAATTGGCCTGCCTTCAAAAATGTTACCGGCCTCAATGACTGGTATTACCGGTATAGCAATATTTCCGGAACCTTTACTGTAATGGAAATCCCAATTCAAGGAAGAATGTTTAAAAAGCCACCCAAAGGAGAATTTATTTTGAACAGACCCAATTTTTACGGTTGTAAAGCAATGCCTCAAAATGACACAGTTGTTTACCGTTTATTTTCAATCAATCCCCTGAAATTCTGGCGCTGGGGAGAATATATTTTTGATTGGAGATACCGGTTGCCTTATACTGACTGGGAAGCCATAAAGAAAAAAAGAGGATTTGGTTATTTGAAAATCTCAAAAGACTGCATGGAGTTTTGAGTATTCCGCCGATGCCGGTCTTATGACCGGACATCGAAGGGTATGTAGAAGAAACCTGCATCCGGTGCCGGTGTTTTTCTATCAGTCGGTATCCTTACCAACCTAGATTGAAAAATAAATTACTGCTTATGATGAATTGGCTTAATAGGCAATAAACAAAAAACCCCTTCAATTGAAGAGGTTTTTAATTACTTCTGTGTATGATTAACTTAAGCCCGGCATACCCTTTACCGGATTCCGGCTGAACTACTTTTTGCTTATAAGGCAATATGTAAACATTATTTCCCTGCTTGTAAGTAACCAGGGTTTTTGTAGTTACTTCTCCTGATGCATCGTTACGATCATTCTCAATAAGAGAACCTTTATAAGTAAGGCCCGTACGAAGGTTAAACGAAATTTTGCTATTACCCATATCGGTTACGGGAATTTTTACCAGGATCTTGGTTTTCTTTTTGCCAAGGCCCCTGTCCGCAAAAATGGGGTTCATTAAGCCCATCAGCAGAAAAAATAAAAATGATATTTTAATAGCTTTTAACACTCTTTTATAAAATATGTTACAAACTTACTAAATTTTATTAGGTTTTGCAATACCGTTTATCCATTTTTTTTACCATGTTTTCAACGTATGTTTATAAGTTTTATATGTTAAAAAGGTATGCTTTAACGTAAAAACACGGTATATTAGAGCAACCTACCTCAAAAACGTATGAGTAAATACCCTTCCCGACAAGACCGTGAAGAACTTAAAGCCTTGCTGACCCAATACGAGAATCTCAAAGCGGGCCGATCCCATTCTTTAATTGAAGAAGATGAGTTTGAACGGATTATAGAATATTTTGACGAAAAAGAGCAATTAGCAGCTGCCCTTGAAGCATCGGAACTGGCCATTGAGCAATACCCGTTTTCCAGCAACCTGCTTTTGCAAAAAGCCAGCCTCCAAATAGCGCTCAGGCTTTATGTTGATGCGCTTCAAACCCTGGAAAAAGCCGGCCTTTACGATGCCCGTAATGTGGATCTTTATATTTTAAAAACCGATGCCTGCCTGGCGCTGGATATGCAGGAAAAAGCGGCAGAAATTTTAGAATCGGCCCTTGACGATTTTAGCGGCGAAGAAAAAACCGACTTGTTATTTGAACTGGCCGACGTATATGACGATTATGAAAACTTTGAAAAAGTGTTTGACTGCCTCATCATGATTTTAGAGCAGGATGCCAATAATGAAGAAGCCCTTTATAAAATTTGTTTTTGGACCGACTTTACCGGCCGTTACGAAGAAAGCATCAGGCTGCACCAAAATATCATACAAGAGTTTCCCTATAATGAACTTGCCTGGTTTAACCTTGGCGCAGCTTACCAGGGTTTAAAACTCCACGAAAAAGCCATAGATGCCTACCAATATGCACTGGCTATTGATGAAAAATTTGATTATGCCTACCGCAACCTTGGCGATGCTTATATAAGGATAAGAAAATACCGGGAAGCCATTGAAGCGCTGGAAAAAGTATTAGAACTTTCACGGCCCGAATATGTGATTTATGAAGCCATGGGCTATTGCTACCATAAACTGCAAAATTTTTCGCAGGCCCGGTTTCATTACCGTAAAGCCAGCCACCTCAATGCAGAAGACAGCCAGCTTCATTATAAAATTGCCGGCACTTATATGAATGAAGGCGCCTGGCAACCGGCCATAAAATGCCTGCAAACCGCACTAAGTATGCACCGCATGCAAGCCGAATACCATATTGCCTTAGGGCGTTGCTTTGTGGAACTGGGCAAATACCCCGAAGCCATATCCGCTATTGGCCAGGCCGTTAAAATGAAGCCTAAAAACATCAATGGCTGGGTGGAACTTTTACAGTGTATGTACCGTGGAAAATTATTCAATGATGGAATTGACTATGCCGCTCTTGCCCTGGAAAGCACCGATAATAAGCCCATCTTTTTATTTTATAAAAGTTTATTTCTGTTTGCCGCAGGAAAATCAAAAGAAGCGATGGTTTACCTGGAAAACGGCTTTGCCCTTTATCCTAAAGGTTTTAAGAAAATAATAGAATTAGAACCCTCCCTGCTTCGTCACCAACAGGTGGTGGAAATTGCCGCACGCTTTAAAAAGAAAAAATCGTAAAAGCAGCATAACCACCCATGAGCTTATAATTGCTTTGCCGTAAAAAATACGCATCCCTTATCTTTGCACGCAAAAGCAAAGTGATTGTATTTTATGAATTTTAACCTCTCCCAAATTCCCGACAGGATAGCCAAACCCCGTATTAGCGGCCTTACCATGGTAATGGACAAAGGCCTGAGTGTAGAAGAAGCCAAAAATTTTATGAGTGTGGCGGCGCCGCATGTAGATATTGTTAAGCTCGGCTTTGGCACCGCTTATGTAACCACCACTTTTAAAGAAAAACTGGATGTGTACCGCTCTTATAATGTTCCGGTTTATTTTGGCGGTACCTTGTTTGAAGCTTTTTTAATCCGAAACCAGTTTGACGATTATATTAACACCTGTAAAGAATATGGCATTAGTTATATGGAAGTAAGCGATGGCTCCATTACCATTCCCCACACTGAAAAATGCGGCTATATAGAAAAACTTACCAAACATGGCGTAGTGCTGAGCGAGGTAGGCAGTAAAGATGCCGCCCACATCATTCCACCTTATAAATGGATTGAACTCATGCGTGCCGAATTAAGCGCCGGATCATCTTATGTAATTGCCGAAGCCCGTGAAGCCGGTAACGTTGGTATTTACCGGGGTACCGGAGAAGTAAGAGAAGGCCTTGTGCAGGAAATTTTAACCCAAATACCCGAAAAGCAAATTATTTGGGAAGCGCCTCAAAAAGCACAGCAACTTTACTTTTTAGAACTTATTGGTTGCAATGTAAACCTGGGCAATATTGCGCCATCGGAAGTTATAGCGCTGGAAGCCATGCGCATCGGTTTAAGGGGCGATACCTTTAACCTTTATCTCAATAAAGAAAATGCCTGATGAATGTTTACGGACTTTTGGGTTACCCCCTATCCGTTTCTTTTTCAAAAAAATATTTTACTCAAAAATTTGAAAAAGAAAACATTAAGGATGCTTTGTTTGAGCTATTCCCTATTCCTAAGATTGACCTTTTCCCTTCCCTCCTTTCACAAAATCAAAACCTGCTGGGCCTGGCAGTAACCATTCCGTATAAACAGGCTATTCTATCTTATCTCTCTCAATTGGATGATACGGCCAAAACAATTGGAGCCGTAAATTGTATTAAAATTAATGGTCAAAGCACCACAGGGTATAATACTGATGCCCTGGGCTTTAAAGCTTCTTTTGAACCGCTGCTAAAACTCAATCACAAAAAAGCATTGATATTGGGTACCGGCGGAGCCTCAAAAGCTGTACAGTATGTTTTGAAACAATTAGCTATTCCTTTTTTGCTGGTATCCACTTCAAAAAAAGAAAATAATTGCATTGGGTATAAAGCGGTAAATAAAATTTTGCTGGATAAATATTCCATCATCATCAATTGTACACCGGTAGGTATGGCGCCCAATGATGCTCAATTTCCCTCGCTTCCATACGAGTTCCTCAACTCCAGCCATTTGCTCTACGATTTAATTTATAAGCCCGAAGAAACCTTGTTTCTAAAAAAAGGCAAGGCAAAGGGCTGCAGTATAAAAAATGGTTATGAAATGCTCATCTTACAAGCAGAAGAAAACTGGAAAATATGGAATACCGCCTAAGCCTGCGCAGGTGGGCCGCCAAAATTAAAAGGCATTTCTACCGTTTCCATATCTTTTATTTCACCGTGGCTGGCTTCAAATTTTTGCACATTTTCCACAATAGCTTTCATAAATCGTTTGGCATGAAAGGGCGTCATGATCAACCGGCTTTTTACTTTGCTTTTAGGTGTGCCGGGCATTACATTTACAAAGTCAAATACAAACTCGGCATGGCTATGGGTAATGATGGCCAGGTTGGCATATTGTCCTTCTGAAACTTCTTCGGAAATTTCTATATTTAATTGATTGGGTTGTTGATTATTTTCTGCTGCCATGAATTATTTTTTTGCAAAATTCGTTGTTTTTGCGGTATCCACCTAACTTTTATCCCCTGCTTCATTAATTACTGAATGATGCTTACATTCACAGTATAAAAAATGAAGCTATGACACATAATATGAACCGCAGAAAATTTATTCGCAATACAGGCCTTGCGGGTTTATCTGTTGCGTTATCACTGGAAAGCATCCAGGCATTATCATCTCAAAAAAACAATAAAGTACGGGTGGGTTTAATTGGCGTAGGCCTAAGGGGGCAGGAGCATGTACGCCTTATGGCTACCCGGCCCGATGTGGAAATTATTGCCATGGCCGACCCCGATTTAAAAATGATGGCCACATCACAAAACATTATTGCAAAAGCCGGCAAACCCAAACCAGTTGAATTTACCAATGGTAATTACGACTATCAAAATTTATTGAAGCGAGATGATATAGATGCCGTAATAATTGCCACACCCTGGGAATGGCACGCACCACAAACTATTGATGCATTAAATGCCGGAAAAATACCCGGTGTGGAGGTGTCAGGCGCCATTCATTTAAAAGATTGCTGGGATATGGTGAATGCCAGCGAAAAAACCGGCATACCGGTAATGCCTTTGGAAAACGTTTGCTATCGCAGGGATGTGCTGGCCGTTTTTAATATGGTAAAACAAGGTATGTTTGGTGAGATTTTACATTTGCAGGGCGGGTACCAACATGATTTAAGAGCCGTAAAATTTAATGATGGCGTTACGCCTTATGGAAGCGGGGTGGAGTTTGGCGATAAAGCCATGAGCGAAGCCAAATGGAGAACACAGTATTCTATTGATAAAAATGGTGAGCTCTATCCTACGCATGGCCTGGGCCCCGTAGGAACCATGATAGATCTTAACCGTGGAAACCGGCTTACCAAACTCTCTTCTATTGCAACAAAAGCAAGGGGATTGCACCGTTATATTGTAAACCATCCCAAAGGCGGTAAAGATCACCCCAATGCAAAAATCACTTTTAAATTAGGCGATATAGTTACCACGCAAATTCAAACGGCCAATAACGAAACCATTGTGTTAACCCATGATACCTCTTCGCCAAGGCCATATAATTTGGGCTTTAGGGTGCAAGGCACAAATGGTATTTGGCAGGATACCCATGCCGGACAACCTGACGGTGGCCTGATTTACTTTGAAGATAAAAGCAAGCCGCATACCTGGGAAAATTCTGAAGGCTATATGAAGCAATACGACCATCCTTTATGGGTTAAATACGGCAACGATGCGGCAGGCGCAGGGCATGGCGGCATGGATTGGTTTATTGACAATGCCTTTATTGAATGTATAAAACGCAAAGCAGAATTTCCGCTGGATATTTATGACCTGGCCACCTGGTATGCCATTACCCCGCTGAGTGAAAAATCTATTGCACAGGGCGGCAAATTGCAAACCATACCCGATTTTACAAGAGGCAAATGGAAAACCAGGAAACCTTTATTTTGCGCAGGGCAGGAGGATTATTAAAAGTATTTTAAAATTTATAAAGGGTACTTTTCACCTGTAGAGGTCCAAGTTTACTACTAGGGTAAACTTTCAAGTTTTATTTTCAATAAAATAATATTTATACTTTTTTGTGAGTTTTCATAGCCTAAAATTGCACCTGGGGTATTTAAAAAACCAACAGGAGTTATTGTAGCAGGTAAATCTTTGCAAATCCATGCAAAAGATACGCCTATACTATCACCTAAAATTTCATACTTTCTGCATCTAAATCCCTCTATATTTTTATATTCATTGATGGGTTTAAAAACTCTATATGCAGCTTCTTTTATGGTTTTAATACCGTTTTGATAAGTGATAATGTCTTTGCCGTTAAATACTATCTTTTGAGGCATATTAATATCAAGACTCATATCAACCTGCGCATTATCTAAATTTTTCACCGAATTTGTATCCATAGCACTATCATCAGAAAAAAAAGAAATGGACGAATCCCTTGAAGATGTCATTTGGTATTCAATTGTAATTGGAACAGATTTAATCCAAAGCGTATCTACTTTAATTAAAAAACTATACTGCCAGTTTGTTTTATAAAGAATATTCTCCGGTACCTGCGAAAAGGCTTTATAAAAAGAAACAAAAAAAATGAAACAAATTATGAAATTCTTTTTTTTCATTTTACTTCTTAATAAAAAGATTTGTGTATTGCAAGAAATGCAATACACAAATCAAAAATGAATTACTGTGATTCTTTAACACCTGCTATCAACCCTGTTGCAAAGTCTTCCACTTCATGAGCAAGTTGAGGATCTGTAATAATATAATCTCTGCTACCCTCTGTATCCATACTTTCTAATACAACATTTTCAACTCTCTCTTGTACCTGATCAAAGCTATAAGCTGCAATTCTAGCAGGAATTGGTTCTATACCACTTCCTGGGCAGTTTATACTTATTCCAGTTAGCGTAACACTTAAATCAGTTATTTCTCCATCTGGTTGGCCATTCCAATTAAAAGATATTTGCACCCCAATTGTAACAGTACAACCTTGAATGGATGTAGTTAATGTACCAGAAATAATATATCGTTTAAGAAAAGTTGTATGAGCTGAACAAGTGTTAGTATCAAAAAAATTTTGATAAATTTTTTCGCTTTTGGAAATGTTGCTGACAGAAACAAAAACCAAAAGCAATAGAAAAATCTTTTTCATGTACTTTAGTTTTAAAATTAAAAATTAGTTTCACTTTTGTCGCTAGCGTAAAAAATAAAAGTTATTAAACTTTAATACAAAAGTAAAATAGCATTCATAAAATTTTAAAAAAAAAAAAACGACTGTTTGCGCACACTTTATCAACATCAAGTGTGAAATGCAAAAATTAAAGCACAAATTGAAATTCTTTTAACAATTGCACCTGGTTTTTTGCCCTTACCCAATTATGCGTTTCGTATTTACGGCCATAATAGGCATCGTTGTTGAGGTAATCGGTTAAAAAGCGCAAGGCCTGCATAAAAATAATAAACTCACCCGAAAAATAAAAATGATCCTGCTCATAGGCGCTGAGGTTGTTTTGCATTTGGGCAAAATAGCCCTGTTGAACGGCCTGCACAAATTCTTTCCGTACGGTTATTTTATCCAGGTCTTTTTCTTCTTCCGAAAAAGGGCAAATATAGGTTCGCAGCATATCGCCTACATCGCTAATGTAATAACCAGGCATCACGGTATCTAAATCTATAACGCAAATTCCTTTATTGTTTTCATCAAAAAGCACATTGGAAATTTTAGTATCGTGGTGTGTTACTCTTTGCCTGGCCTCTTTATATGCTATAAATTTTTGCCATTGTTCTACAATTGTTTTTTGAGATTGTAAAAAACTAATTTCTTCAACAGCTTGTGCAATACGCTGCGTATTGCCATTGTTCATTGCTGTTTCAAATTGCTGGTAACGCAAGGCAAGGTTGTGAAAATCGGGCAGGGTAATATGCAACCGTTTTGCATCAAAATCATTGAGCAGAGTAGTAAATTTTCCAAACTGTGCTGCCGCTTCATAAGCCTGGCTTGTAGTTTGAACAACATCTACCGTATGCGAATTTTTTACAAAAACAAAACAACGGTAATAACCATAATTTATTTGCAGGAGCGAATGGCCATTTTTACCCTTTAACGGAGCGGTAAATAAATAGCCTGGATGCTGCTGTGCAAAAAATACAGAAAGTATTTGCAGGTTTTCATCAATCTTACCCGGCTGTTTAAAAACCTCCGTATTAATTTTTTGAAAAATAAAATTTTCATCGCCTGCACTTAACTTCCAGGTATGGTTGATTAAACCGCTTCCAAAAACATGGGCAACCGAAAATGGTTTTCCGTAAAAAGATACCGCCTGTTGTAAAAGTTGATCATCCATTGATGAAAATTAAATCAAAAATTTAAGTATAGACGCAACAATGGGTATAAAATAAAAAGCCCTTGTTCTTCTACAAAGGCTTTTAAAAAAAAATATAGTTTAAAGCTTAGCGTGCAATATTCACAGCTCTTTTTTCCCGTATCACCGTTACTTTAATTTGCCCCGGGAAGGTCATTTCCGTTTGTATTTTCTGTGCTATTTCAAAACTGAGTTTATCGCTGTCGGCATCGCTTACTTTTTCGGATTCCACAATTACTCTCAGCTCTCTTCCGGCCTGTATGGCATAGGCTTTTTCCACCCCGGTATAGCCAAGGGCCAGGTTTTCCAAATCTTTAATGCGCTGAATGTATTGCTGCATAATTTCACGCCTTGCACCCGGCCTTGCGCCGCTAATGGCATCACAGGCCTGTATAATGGGAGAAATTACATATTGCATTTCCATTTCGTCGTGGTGGGCGCCAATGGCATTTACCACGGCCGGGTTTTCGCCATATTTTTCTGCAAGTTTGGCGCCCAGCAAAGCATGGCTTAATTCAGTTTCTTCATCGGGTACTTTACCAATATCATGCAGTAAACCAGCCCTTTTTGCCAGCTTGGGATTTAAGCCCAGTTCCGATGCCATAATAGCACAAAGGTTTGCCGTTTCACGGCTGTGCATTAAAAGGTTTTGACCATAAGAAGACCGGAAACGCATACGACCTACCATGCGAACCAGTTCTTTATGCAGGCCATGTATGCCAAGCTCTATTACTGTTCTTTCGCCAATATCCATTACCTGGTCATCGAGCTGGCGACGGGTTTTTTCCACCACTTCTTCAATACGAGCCGGGTGAATACGGCCATCGGATACCAGCCTTTGTAATGACAAGCGGGCTACTTCCCTGCGCAACGGGTCAAATGAAGAAAGTACAATGGCTTCCGGCGTATCATCTACTATCAGATCAACGCCGGTGGCAGCTTCAATGGCTCGTATATTTCGGCCTTCACGCCCAATAATGGAACCTTTTATTTCATCGCTTTCCAGGTTGAAAACCGTAATGGCATTTTCAATCACCTGTTCTGCAGCGGTACGGTGTATGGTTTGTATTACAATGTTGCGAGCCTCATTATTAGCTTTTACCC
>JAFDZZ010000078.1 GCA_018266715.1 Bacteroidota bacterium | reverse complement strand
ATGGAAAGTATGAGCAATGTGCCTTTTTATTCGGAAAGTTTGCGGTGGGGAAACAAATATGGTAACGTATCTTTTATTGATGGCCTGGCTAAAGACGGGCTTACCGATGTATATGATGGAAAAGCAATGGGAAATGCCGCTGAGCTTTGTGCCAGGGAATGTAATGTATCCCGTGAAGAGCAGGATGCTTTTGCCATAGAAAGTTACAAACGTTCACAAGCTTCGGTGAATGGTGGCAAATTTGAGAATGAGATTGTGCCCGTATCCATTCCTCAAAAAAAGGCCGACCCGGTACTATTTGCAAAAGATGAAGAGCCTTTTAATGTAAAGTTTGATAAAATACCCGGTTTAAAAAGCGCATTCCAGGCCGATGGAAGTGTAACAGCTGCTAATGCCAGCACCATGAATGACGGCGCAGCCGCATTGGTTTTAATGAGCAAAGAAAAAGCCGATCAATTGGGCCTAAAACCCATTGCCAAAATATTAGCCTATGCCGATGCCGAGCAGGCACCGGAATGGTTTACCACTACGCCCGCCTTAGCAGTGCCCAAAGCTGTAGCAAAAGCGGGTTTAAAAATGGAAGATATCAGCTTTTGGGAATTAAACGAAGCCTTTTCTGTAGTAGGTATTGAAAACTCCAGGCGTATGAAGCTGGACCCCTCAAAGGTGAATGTAAATGGTGGCGCTGTTTCTTTAGGCCATCCATTGGGCGCCAGCGGAGCCCGCATTATTGTTACGTTGATCAATGTATTAAAACAAAACAAGGCTAAATACGGCGCTGCCGGTATTTGCAACGGCGGTGGGGGAGCCAGTGCAATGGTGATTGAAAATATGGATTAATTTTTTTCTGCAAACCTCAGGTAAGTGTAAATAATTCATTCCATCTTGTAGTATAGCGTGGGCTGCGGAGTTCCTGCCGCATTTTCCAATTGCGCTTTGTGCCGCTTGCAGCAAATTTCAGGATATCGCTACCCTGGCTGAAATTAATATTGTCTATCATTTCCATCAGTTTTCTATCATTATTTTTTGCTGAGTGGTAAAATAAATTTGCCTGTATGGATGAGTCGGGTACCAGCCCGCTGAGCATTACGCCTGCTTTTTTGTAAACAAAGCCTTTGGTATATAATTTTTCTGCCAGGGCCATGGCATATTTTATCAATTGGTTGGTAAATGCGGTAGGTATGGGCAGCGTTGCCGAAAGGCTGTACATTTCGCCCCTGAAATCGGCATTGTTTTTTTGGCTTTTGGCCACTACAAATACACTGATGTACTTTGCGGCGCTATGCTGTCGCCTTAATTTTTCTGCAGCCCTTGAGGTATAAGTGGCTACGGCTTCCTTAATTTCCTGCAAGGTTTTTGCAGGCTGGCCAAACATTCTTGTAGTGGCAATCATTTTTTTTACCAGCAACTCTTCCTGCATTTCCCTTACGCTTTCTCCCCTCAGTTCCCGGATGAGCCTTTTGCCCACTACGCCGCCCAGTTCTTTTGCCGCAAAGCTTTCGCTCATGTTGCATAACTGCCAGGCATCATAAATACTCCAGTGCTCTTTTAACTTTTGAGCATACCGTGAGCCAATGCCCCAAATTTCGTTTACCGGGGTTTGCTGAAGCGCTTTTTTTATTTCGGCAGCATCGGTAANNGGGTAAGCACCACTACGCAGTTGGTGGCTATTTTATTTTTTTTGGCAATATGGTTGGCCACTTTGCACAATACTTTTGTGGGCGCAATGCCTACGGATACTTTTATACCCGTCCACTGCTCCACTTCGTCTTTTAGCTGGAGGCCGGTGGCATATAGATTGGTATGGGCATAAAGCGAAAGGTTGAGGAACGCTTCATCCACCGAATACACTTCCACGTTTTCTTTACCCACGGCCTGCCGCAGGGTTTCCATTACACGCCAGCTCAGGTCGCCGTACAAATTATAGTTGGAAGAAAATACCACCACTTTATTTTTTTCTATTACCGGTTTTGCCATAAAATAAGGCCCGGCCATGGGAATGCCCAATAGCTTGGCTTCGTCACTGCGGGATACAATACAGCCGTCGTTGTTGCTCAATACAATTACCGGTTTCTCTGCCAGGTGCGGAAGAAACAGGCGTTCGCAGGCACAGTAAAAATTGTTGCAGTCCAGGATGGCTTTCATGGCTAAAGCTGTATTACCGATTAAACCGAGTGGATCACATAAGTAACTACACCCCAAACGGCAAAATTGCTGAAGGCCGCCAGGTTAATGCTTTTAAAGCGCTCGTTTTCGGGTATTAAAAAAGCCGATGAGAAATTTTTGTGAAAACGCCGCACCAAAAGTTCACCGTTTAAAATGGCTACAATTATTTTGCCGCTTACCGGCTTTACCGACCGGTCAACAACCAGTACCGCTCCATCAAAAATCCCGGCATCTTTCATGGCATCACCTTTCATCCGAAAGAAAAAAGTTGCCGGCTTGTTGCGGATCAGTTGTTCGTTGAGGTCAATACCCCGCTCCATATAATCATCTGCAGCAGCGCCAAAACCCGTGGCATTGGCCGTTGGGATATCCTGCTGCACTAATTTCTTTGAGCCTTTATAGGCAGCGCCAAAAAAAAGATCTTCGCCTTCCATAGAAAAAATTTTAGGCTGTAAAGATGCAGTTTATTTTAGAAATACTAAAAAATTTAGCAAATAAATTTTAAACTTTTTCCCGGTACGGCATCCTGTTGCCCCGGGGTATAGGGCCTGCTGCCCCGTTTGTAAGATATTCATTATTACGGTGGCATATCGGGAAATGGCTTGCAGGAAAGGAGCAGGGAAAAGTTTTCATAAATTCCTTTTGGCGCCGATGAATAGAAAAAGGAAAAATTCTTATATTTGTTCATCTGCAACGCTTCGGCTAAAACCGGGCGTTGTATTTTTTTTATTTGTACTAAAAAGATTTTTTATGGCTGAAACAAATTATGTAACCAGGGAAACCTTTGAGAAAATGCAACAGGACCTTCAATCCATGAAGGCCATAGACCGGCCTGCGGCCAGCAAAGCCATTGCCGAAGCCCGGGAAAAAGGCGATTTAAAAGAAAATGCAGAATATGATGCGGCCAAAGAGGCGCAAGGTATTTTGGAAGCAAAAATTAAACAACTGGAAGGGGTAATTGCCACGGCACGAATTTTAGACGAATCCACCATTGATACCAGCAGGGTAAGCATACTTACTAAAGTAACCGTTGAAAACCTCAATACAAAGAAAAAGGCAACTTACCAGATTGTTTCTGAAAACGAAGCCGATTTAAAATCAGGAAAAATATCCGTTACTTCACCCATTGGCAGTGGATTGCTGGGCAAAGTGGTGGGAGAAGTAGCCGAGGTGAATGTACCCGCAGGCCTTATAAAATTTAAGATTGAAGACATTAGTGTTTAAGAGGCATTGAAGAACCCCAATGGGACACAACCCATATTGTTTTATCTTAAAACAAATTTCTAATGACTATTTTTTCTAAAATAATTGCCGGTGAAATCCCTTCTTATAAAATAGCAGAAAATGACCGTTTCCTGGCTTTTTTAGATGTGTTTCCTTTGGTAAAGGGCCATGTACTGGTAGTGCCTAAATTAGAGGTGGATAAATTATTTGACTTGCCGGATGCCTGCCTGGCCGAAATGCTGGTATTTGCAAAACCTATTGCAAAGGCTATTGAAAGATCATTTGATTGCAAGCGTTGCGGGATAAGTGTAGTAGGGCTTGAAGTGCCTCATGTGCACATGCATTTGCTCCCGATCAATACAGCCGATGATTTAAATTTTACCCGGCCCAAACTTAAGGTTTCAGAAAACGAACTAAAAGATATCCGGGAAAAGATTGTATCGAATTTGTAGTTTTTTAGAATAGTTTAAAATAACCCGAAGAGTTGGGCGTCCACCTGTGTTATGATTTTACCCAGGTCTTCGTCATTTTCGGCAAATTTATTGCTGTCGGCATCAATAATAAGCAGTTTGCCCTCTTTATAATTATCAATCCAGTTGTTGTAATAATCGTTGAGTTTTTTGAGGTAATCGAGCCTTATATTTTCTTCGTATTCCCTTCCTCTTTTTTGAATTTGCGCTACCAGTGTGGGTACAGATGCTTTTAAATAAATTAACAGATCCGGGGGTTGCACCATCGTTTTTAGGGTTTCAAAAAAACGGTAATAATTTTCAAAATCCCGTTTGCCCATCAGGTTCATGTCGTGCAGGTTGGGAGCAAAAATATTGGCATCTTCATAAATCGTCCGGTCCTGTATGACCGTTTCGGTGCCCCGGTGTATTTCCAAAAGTTGGTTGAGGCGGCTGTTTAAAAAATAGATTTGTAAATTAAAACTCCACCTGGGCATATCTTCATAAAAATCGTTCAGGTAAGGGTTATGGTCCACGTCCTCAAACTGGGGAATCCATTTATAATGCTTACTGAGCATTTCGGTAAGGGTGGTTTTGCCTGCGCCAATATTTCCAGCTACTGCAATATGCTTTGGTTTTTTTGCTTTTGCCATAGTTATAAAAGTAAAAATTCTAGGTCAAATAAAAATATTATTTTTAAAAGCCTTCCCAATGAGTTAAAAATAATTGAGGCCCATGACCATCCGTACTTGGTCCATAGTTGCTTTTGCACTTTTTCGTGCTTTTTCCGCACCCTGCTCCATTACCGTTTTCAGGTAGTTTTCATTGGCTAAAATGTCATTGGTTTTTTGACGGATTGGGGCAATAAATTTCACCATATCTTCAGCCAGTTGTTTTTTCATATCGCCAAAACGAATCCTGCATTCATTAAAATCATGTTTATAGCTTGCAATTACATCTGCTTCACTAACCAGTTCCATCAGTAAAAAAATATTGCCGATGGCTTCCGGCATGTCCGCATTTTTTTCAATGGGTGCTTCTCCGGTTTTAGCTTTCATTACTTTTTTTCGTATGCTGTCATCATCATCAGAAAGGTAAAGGGTAGCCATTTGATTTTCGCTTTTACTCATTTTTCCCGTACCGTCAAGGCTGGGCACTTTTAGTAAAGTTTGCCCAAAGTTAAAGGCCATGGGTTCCGGAAAAACCTCCCCGTAACGGTGGTTAAAGCGCTGGGCAAAATTTCGGGTCATTTCCAGGTGTTGTTCCTGGTCTTTTCCCACGGGTACATAGCTTGCCCGGTGAATGAGAATATCCGTGGCCATAAGAACGGGGTAAGTGAGTAAGCCGGCATTTACATTTTGCGGGTGCTGCCTTACTTTATCTTTGAACGTAGTGGTTTTTTCCAATTCACCTTTATAGGCCAGCATATTCAGGTAAAGGTAGAGTTCACTGGTTTCGTACAAATGGCTTTGGCAATATAAAGCCGCTTTATCCGGGTTGAGTCCGCAGGCAATATTTTCGGCTAAAACCCGGTGTACATTTTGTTTTAGTTCACGGGTATCGGGATGTGTGGTTAAGGAATGTAAATCGGCCACCATAAAAAAACATTCATATTCTTCCTGCATTTTTACGTAATTACGCATTGCACCAAAATAATTTCCTAAGTGAAGGAAACCTGTGGGGCGTATGCCACTCATTACCGTATTATTGGCCGCCATATTCTATATTGTACGTAAGTTGGTGAGTAGGTATTTTAATTTGGCGAAGATAAGCATTGGGGGTTCAATTTGTTATCTTTTCTTAAAATGCCGTTTCGTTGCCTTCAATGTTTTATTTTTGTTTAATGGAAATAAATGATGAAATGATCGCTAAGCTTGCAAAGCTAAGCAGGCTATCCTTTTCAGGTGATGAAAAAGAAGCCATTAAAGCAGATTTGCATCTTATGATTGGCTTTATTGATAAACTTCATGAGGTGGATACCAGCCGGGTTGAGCCCTTGTTGCATATCATTCCCCAACACAATATTTACGGGGACGATGTAGTAGAGCCTTTTTCAGATAGTGCAACTGTTTTCGGTAATGGTGCAGAGCAGGATACCCCGTTTTTTAAAGTGCCTAAAGTAATAACCAAATAAATTGTAGTGCATGAACAACGCTATTTTACAGCTAAATGATATTCGCAAGAGTTATTTTTTAGGAAAACAGGAATTGCCTGTATTAAAAGGCATTTCTATGGATATTCATAAAAACGAGTATGTTGCCTTGATGGGGCCCAGCGGTAGCGGAAAATCAACGCTCATGAATATTTTGGGCTGCCTGGATTCCCCAACGGCCGGGAGGTATGTGTTGAATGGTAAGGATGTGAGTAAAATGGCAGATGGTGATTTGGCCGAAGTGCGTAATAAAGAAATTGGTTTTGT
>JAFDZZ010000077.1:9898-13263 GCA_018266715.1 Bacteroidota bacterium | reverse complement strand
CTTTAGCAACGAAACCGATGCCGTACTGGAAACCGGCGGTGGATTAAAAAGGGCTGCAACTTATTTTGAAGGTACCCATCATTTTGTGTTAATGAATGCAGATATCCTCACCGATTTAAATATTGACCAAATGCTGGTACAGCATAGCGAGAACAATGCGCTTGCCACACTTGCCGTTACCGAAAGAAAAACAAGCCGCTACCTGCTTTTTAATGAAAACAATTTACTCTGCGGCTGGATGAATGATATTACCGGCGAAGTAAAAGGCAAACCCGGGAATAAGAAAGCGTTTAGCGGAATTCACATCATACAGGCTCCCCTGCTGCGGCTAATTACAGAAGAAGGAAAATTCTCCATCATTGATGTGTATATTAGGCTATGCAATAATTATAAAATTAGTGCGTACGATCATAGTAGTGGTTTACTGCAAGATGTGGGCAAGCCCGAAAGCATTACCCTTGCCGAAAAACTTTTTCCGTAACCGAAGCAACCGTGTTAGTCTTTGCTTTTTATTTCAAAAAGCTGTTTTTTGTCCACTACATTCACTTTGTCGTTTTCTTTAAGCGTTTTACTCACCACATCATAGGGGTCGGTAATAACGGTTTCGCCAGCTTTTAAGCCTTCTTTAATTTCTATATAGTTAATATCCTGGATGCCGGTTTTAACCTTAACTTTTTTAACCGTATTGGCGCTGTCTTTTACAAATACCACTATATCCAGGTCATCTGCATCTGCAGTGGAGTGTTTGGGTTTAAGGCTGTCGGGCTTTTCTCTTGTAGTAACTGCATTAATGGGAACGCTTACCACATTTTCCCTCCGGCTGGTTTGTATATCGGCATTGGCGCTCATACCCGGCCTAAAGGGAAAACTGCCTTTGGCTAAAAGATCGGCATAGCTGGATTTTAATATTCGGATATACACTTTATATTGTGTTACGTCGGAACTGGCGCCGGCAAGGGAGCTCGAAGAAGCGCCGTTGTTGCTGCTGGCTATTTGGGTAACCAGGCCTTTAAATTTTCTGTCGCTGTACGCATCAACAAATACAATGGCGCTGTCGCCCAGTTTTACTTTTGGGATATCGTTTTCGCCTACATCTACCTGCACTTCTATTTTATCCATATCGGCAATGCGTAATATTTCTGTACCCACATTAAAACTATTTCCGGCTACTTTTTCTCCTTTTTTTACATTCAGCAGGCTGATGACGCCATCCATTGGTGCCGTAATAACGGTTCTCCCCAAATCGGTATTGGCACGGGCCAGGGTTTGCTGGGCGCTTTGCACATTGGCTTTTGTGCCTTTTATGCCGGCTACGGCAGCATTATAATTGGCTTGAGCCGTTTTGTAGTTGGCATCAGCAATATTAAATTCACTTTGGCTGATCACTTTTTCGTCATACAACTTTTTTTGCATGTCGTATGTTTTTTTGGCCTGGTCAACCTGGGCTTTTAAACTTCCTAAAGCGGCTTCGGAGTTGGCCACCTGGGCCTGGCTTTGTTCCACACCACTAATGGCCTGGTTTTTTTGTATGGTATAGGCATCGGCATAAATACGGGCCAGCAACTGGCCTACTTTTACCGTATCGCCTTCTGCAACGGTAAGCTCGGTAATTTCACCACTAATATCCGGGCTCACTTTTACTTCCACTTCGGGATAAATTTTTCCGGAAGCATTTACCACTTCAATTATAGTACGGTTTGCCGCTTTTTCGGCCGACACTTTAATGCCTTCGCTTTTGCCAAATAAACCCATTTTGGCCATTACGGCCAATGCCGCCAACAAAAGTACGCCACCAATTAAAACCCATTTTACTGTTTTGCTCATAATACGTTGATCTTATCTGCTATGTATAAAATTATGATTCCAAAAATACTGGTTATTATTAAAGTTTTAAGCCAACACCCTTATAAAATTCCAGCACTTTAATTTTAAAAACGTAATCATAATGGTTAAAACTGTATTCCAGTTTAGATTGTAATAAATTATTTTGTTGGGTAAGCAACTCCAGCGTGCTTAACATGCCCACTTTAAACCGCTTTTCGGCAAACTGGTAAGCTTTTTCATTAGTTTCAACAGTTTTTTTGCTGGCATTAAATTTTTGAAGGGCCACAAATGCTGCATTATACGCTGCGTAAATATCCTGTTTGAGCTTTTGGTTATCTATTTCTTTTTGCAATTGAAGGCTTTGAACATTTATTTTAGACCTTTCATAATTACTGCGAAGGCTTCCCCCGTTAAAAATAGGGATGCTGATACTTAAGCCAACGCTTTGCCTAAAATTATCAGAAAGCTGGTGGGTATAATTGGGCTTTTTATATATAGGCGTGTTTACCACATTGGGGGTATAAACGGTATAATCCGTTCCGCCTACATTTACGGTGCCAATCGGCAACGTGCCATTTACGGTGGATGTAATGCCGGTGAGGGTTTGATATTTATTATTGTAGCCGCTGCCCAATGTTCCAAAAATACTAAAGGACGGATACTGGGCTCCTTTTGCAGAAAGACGGTTTTTTTCTGCTGCCTTTAATTTAAACTCATTATACCGTTGCTGGGGTTGATTGGCCAGGGCAGACTGATAAACATCCTGCGGCTGAAGTTCGGCAAAAGATTCCAGGGGAATTTGCTCCACAGCGGGTGTTTCCACTTCAAAAGCGGCAGCCGCATCAATGTTCATAAAGGCTTTTAAATTTAAAATGCTTTGCGATACATTGCCCGATGCATTTATTACATTGGCGCTGTCCATGGCTACCTGTGCCTCTGCTTGCGAAGCATTGAGTTCCGGCAGGCTTCCGGCATTTACCTGCTTGCGTATGGTGGTTAATTGCGATTGTGATTGCTGTAATTGCACTTTGGCAATTTGCAATTGTTCATTTGCCAGTAAAATTTGCAAATACGCATTAGCGGCGCTTAGGGCAATATCATTTTTTAGTTTATCGGTTTGTGCTTTTGCCGCCTGCAACTCCCATTCATTGGCGGCAATGGCATTCCGCTTACTCGAAAAATTAAATATATCGGCGCTGCTTTGCAACTGCATGCCCGAGGATAAATAGGTTTCCGTAATGCGGCTAAACGTTACCGGGTTTTGGTTGCTTCCGCTATTGCCGCTCAAGCTGGCGCTAAAGCTGGCATTGGGATATTGGGAAAGCTTACTTTGCTTTAAAATTAATGCCGCATTTTTTGCCTGCAGGTCGCTCATGCGTACATTTAGATTATTGTTCATGGCATAATCCACTACGCTACGCAGGTTCCATTTTTGCTGGGCAATGGCCGCCGAAGAAAAACAAACCAGGATTAAAAAAATTAATTTTTTCATAAGCAAATGTACCTTAACTGGTTAAATAGGAAAAATTGAAATTTGCCAC
>JAFDZZ010000077.1:9317-9778 GCA_018266715.1 Bacteroidota bacterium | reverse complement strand
TGTTTTAACAGGGCATTTGACCTACAGAGGTTAAGCCAAAGGAATATTTATAAAAGAGTTGAGCAGATGAAAAAATGAAGAACCCTTCTTCAGACCGTTTTTTCTTTAATCATTTTTAATGGCTTACCATAAGTGAGCATACGCCAAACCCATTCAAAAGGGCCATAATTAAAATGCCGTAACCAAAACGCACTAAAACACATTTGTAAAAGATAGATTCCAATACCGATGACTAAAAACATTGAAGGCCCAATATTTCCGCCCAATCCTAATCCCACACCATAAAATATAAAAATGCACAAAATGGTTTGTAATAAATAATTGGTTAATGCCATTCTGCCCATTGGCGCAAAGAGTTTAAGCCGGGTATTTGCATTATTTTTTACCCACAAAAGGCATAGTATAGAAATGTAGGCCAGGGATAGGGGAACTACACTGGTTGCATAAAAGAGCGTGTGAAA
>JAFDZZ010000077.1:0-9249 GCA_018266715.1 Bacteroidota bacterium | reverse complement strand
GCAGAAGGCAGGCCGATTGCAAAGCCCCAAAACCGCAATTTTTTAAACAGAGAAATATAATCTTCAAGATGCAGGTACATCATTTTTCTGCCAATATAAAACCCAATTAAGAAAAGCCCCAAAACTTTTGGTATCCTGTTGCTATGCAATATATAGGCATAGCGGTATAAATACCCGGTAGCCTGCCAGTTTCTCCACTCTGCCCATCCGGCATTATTTTCAAATAAATACTTGCCAAAATTATCAGCAGGAATCCCGGTTTTCTTATCTATTTCAATTGCAATATTTTCCAGGAATGCGCCATTGCGGTATTGAAATATTACACTTAAAGTATCGAGCAATAAAGGAGAAAGCAAAAGAATAATGGAGAGTGAAATTAAGGTTTTATCCTTCAGGTTTCTAAACCAGGGAAGTGTGCAGCCGATGAGTGCGTATAGACATAAAATATCGCCTTCCCAAAAATAAATTAAGTGCAGCATGCCAAACAAAAAAAGAAAAAAAATCCGGCGATAAAAAATTCGAAATGGGTTTAGGCCTTTTTGTTCGTTTCTGATTAAGATGATGGAAAACCCAACACCAAACAACATTGAAAAGATGCTATAAAACTTTCCGTTTACAAACACTTGTTCCAGCATGCCAACAACTGCATCTGCCGGCCAGGTAGGGATGGCCTCTTTTTGGGTTTGTGTAATAAATCCCCAACCGGTAAATGCAAAAAGATTATCCAGCAGTACGCCAAGAAGTGCAAATCCACGCAAAATATCTAAAATATCCGAACGATCTTTTAGGGTAACCGGGCCCGAAACAGAAGTACTCATATTTTTTTAATCTCTTTTGTTAAAAATAACCGTAGTGTTAAACTCAAGTATTGTACAGTAAGAAAAGTCAATTTAATTAATCTTACCGGTGCAGTCTTTACACGCAAAGGATTTTTTCATGCAAAAGGGCATGTGTTTTTGGGCTATAGCAAACCGGCCCATGGAATCGGTTAATGCAATATCGCCCCCGGTACGAATTACCCTTGCAAATTCTACATAATTTATTTTACTCTTATCAAACACACGGCCGCTTAAAAGAAACTGGCTTTTTGCCGGCAGCTGTTCCATAGTAAATCAATATTTTAATTTCATTTTAAAGCCCATCCGGTTTCTATTTTAATATTGCCTGAGCTACTTTAAGTGAACCGTCAATAGGCGCCTGTATTGTTAAACCAAGTATAGAAGTAATTACAGGGTAAACGTTTACATTTTCAAAAGAAGGGATGCTTAAATTGTTTTTAAATGCCGGCCCCCAGGCGTAAAAGATGGCGTGCATATCTTTTACCAAATAAGGGTTGTATCCATGTGCCCCGGGTGAAAGTTTTTTACTGCCCAAACTAAAAGTTTTTGGCCATTTGGGAACAAGGAGCAAATCCCCAATATGATGGTGCCAGTCGTCTTTTTTGGAAAAATGCAGTATTGAAGGCATATTTTTGGGGCGATATACTGTAAAATCCTTTTGAATGGATTTTAATTTTTTATAAGTTTTTTTTATGTCTTTTTTGTTTTTGGCATAAAGCATCAGAAGTTCTGCTCCACGGGGTATTATAAATTTAGCGCTGTCAATTTCATTGGGCAAACCAACAGGGTTTTCGGTGTCTATTTTTGTCATTCCATGGTCGGAAACAAGAATGAAATTTACAGGTAAGCCGATGTTTTTTACCTGCTCGTATAACTTACCAATAGCAGAGTCAACCTGTTTTACCGCAAGGGCAGTTTGAGGTGCATCGGGGCCATAACGGTGCCCAGCATGATCAACTTCCGGAAAATAAACGGTAATTAAATGCGGCCTATTTTCAGGGGGCAACTGTAACCAGTTTTTAATAATTTCTATACGCCGGTTATTGGGTATTGCTTCGTTGTAGGTATAATAGTAAGTAGGATAAATGCCTTTAATATTTGCTTCGGAACCTACCCAATAAAAACTTGCACTTAACATGTGTTGCTTTTCGGCAAGCACCCAAAGCGGCGTTCCGCCATACCAGTAGCCATTTTTTACAATACTCCCGGTTTTCATACTGTAACTTTCTTTTCTGTTGCGATCATAAAAATAATTGCCCACAAGGCCATGGTGAGATGGATATAAGCCGGTAACTAAGGTATAATGATTGGGAAAAGTAAGAGAAGGATAAGAGGGGACCATTGATGCGGCTTTTACGGCATTTAAACTGAGTGATTTTATATTTACCGCATCAAATTTTTCAGCATAATCGTAACGGAACCCATCAATAGAAATTAATATTACATAAGGCTTTTGCGTCTGCTCAAAACTGTTGGCTCGCCCTAGTATTATATGTTGTGTAGTATCGGGTTGCGAAAAACAATCAGCATTAAAATAAAAGATAAAAACGAAAAGGATCCATACTTTCATTTATTAAAAATAGGATAAATCCAAAAGGGTTGCAAAAAGTATTTTGCTCTTAATTTTTTTGTTGCAGCATGAAAAGTTTTCTAAACTGGTAGCTGGCATCCAGTACATATTGGTTAAAATCCAGTTCGGTACTTTGTGAAACAAACTCATAATCGGGCCGGTACTTCACTAAAAAACTGTCTAATGCCGGGGATTTTAACCCTGTTATTCTGCCAACAAAAAATTTACTAAAACGGTAATCCACGTATTTGTCTTCTTCTTCTTTTTCCAGCCGGCGCTGAAAAGCTTTTATTCTTTTGTTTCGCCTGAACCTAAATGTATTTATAATTTCATTGGCATCAAAACCTACCGTGCCGTCCGTGCCGGTTTGGGTTACCAGCCCGGGTTTTTGAAAATTAAAGACCTGTGCATAGTGTTGCCGGTTCTCTAAAGAATCCTGCCGATAAGTTTTGGATTGCACAATCACTTCTTTAAGGAGGCTGTATTTTGAAGTTACATTGATGTGTAAGGATACATTAAAATTGTCGTAGTTGGAAATACCGTTAACGGCAAATTTTTGGGTGGGTTTATGGTCATAAACAAAATATACCGAGTCCCCGTTTTTAACCTCAATAGCATACCGTCCCATAGAATCGGTTAAAGCAATATTGCCCCCGGTACTAATAACCCTTGCAAATTCTACATAATTTATTTTACTCTTATCAAACACACGGCCGCTTAAAAGAAACTGGCTTTTAGCCGGCAGGAAGAACAACATTAAAAATAAAAAAGAGAAAAAGCGCAAGGTTGGGTTTATTTTCTATCAATAATAAACAGGAAATTTCAAACGAACGTAAATCACTAATTATTTAACTGCAATTTGACATTATCAGCTTATGGATTTCAGGGGCAAAAAAACGGTGTTCTAATTGTTGAATTTTTTTGGCCAGGGTAATCGCAGTTTCATTGGGCTCTACTTTACAGGTGGCCTGGAAAATTATTTTTCCATGATCATATATTTCATCTACATAATGAATGCTGATACCGCTTTGTTTTTCTTTATTTTCAATAACGGCTTCATGCACAAAATGGCCATACATTCCTTTTCCGCCATACCTGGGTAATAATGCCGGGTGGATATTTACAATATGCCCGGGGAAGGCTTTAATAATTGCAGGTGGAACCTTCCATAAAAAACCTGCAAGCACAATCCAGTCAATAGCATAATTTTCAAAAACCGGAAGGTATGCATCACCTCTAAAAAATTGTTCTTTTTGAATTACCAATGAATCAATTTGATGCTGATTAGCAATGCTGAGAACCCCTGCCTGAGGTACATTACATACTACCAGGGATATATTGATTTGAGGATAATTGTGAAAATATTCAATCAATTTAGCGGCGTTACTACCTGCGCCACTGGCAAAAATGGCTATATTAACCGGCTTATCCATTTTTTTCTTTCTTTCCGCCAATTCTGTTAAATATTTTTTTAATATATTTTTTAAAGAATGAAAACTGACCTAAAAAAATACTTACGAATAAAACACAGGGAGGCCAAAGAAGCGTAACTAATATTATATATAGTACGATCCAGGCAACCCCTTTTTCAAGACCGGTTAAAAGTAATAGTTTTCGACCCAGCCATCCACATAAACTACCGCCAATAGTAAACCCCAGCAAAATAAGCAGTAAACGCCACCCGTTTACCTGCCATTTGTTTTGTAATTTTTTAAACATGCGCAAAAATGCTTTATTTTTTTTGAATAAAACCTGCCATTTTACTGTTTCTCAAAACTGTTAAAATGCTTACATTTTCATGACAATTATAATATATAATAAAGCACAATTCGCTGAAATACAGTCCTGATAAGGAAAATTTTTTTTAACAATGTTGATATATTGTAACCTTACTACCTTATTTTTGCAAGCGTATAAGGATTTTCCACACAAGACTTTAACTGTATGGGCCGATATAGAAAAATCATTCACAATTTCTTAACAAGTATATTCTTTCTTGTTTGTTTTTTTAGTAATCATCAGCTTTTTGCACAAAATGGGGAGGCGCTTTTTAAAGCCAATTGTGCCAGTTGCCATAAGGTAGATAAAGATTTTGCCGGCCCGGCATTAAAAGGCTGGAAAGACCGTGTGCCGGAAGGAAACTGGATTTACGACTGGGTGCATAACCCCGCTGCAATGATTGCCAAAGACCCTTTTGCCAAAGAACTGTTCAGCAAATGGAAACCCACTGTAATGACGGCTTTTCCAGCGCTTAAGAATGAAGAAATTGATGCGATCTTAAAATATGTAGATGACTTTGCCGTACCAACAGAAACGCCCGGTGGAGATACGGTTGCCGGTGGGGCCAAATCTTCGGACAATTCTATCCTTTATGGTGTACTTTCTTTAATACTGGCAATTGTTGCCCTTGTATTATTTCAAATTAATCGAAAACTGCGTGACTTTTCCGATAAGGAATCCGGCATAGAAAGAAGTAAACCCATTCCGTTTTTCAGGAACAAGGCCTATATGATGACTTTGATTTTGGCCTTATTTGCAACTGCAGGATATTTTTTAGTGGACTTTTATGTAGGGTTAGGCCGTCAAAAAAATTATGAACCCGAGCAACCCATTTTTTATTCACATGAAGTACATGCGGGCATTAACCAAATTAGCTGCCTGTATTGCCACGGAGGCGCACAAGATAGCAGGCAGGCGGGCATTCCAACAGTTAATGTTTGTATGAATTGCCATATGGCCGTGTCGGAATATACCGGTAAACTGGAATTAAAAAGAGCCGATGGAACCCCTGTAAATGGTACCGATGAAATTAAGAAATTATATGCCTACGCCGGGTGGAACCCCGATGCAAAAGCGTATAAACCCGATAATGACGGCGATGGCATACCCGATGGGGCTAAGCCTATTGAGTGGGTAAAAGTTCATAACCTGCCCGACCATGTTTACTTTAACCACAGCCAACACGTAAAAGTAGGAAAACAGCAATGCCAAACCTGCCATGGCAACATTCAGGAAATGCCGGAGGTAAAACAATTTAGTGACTTAAGTATGGGCTGGTGCATTAATTGCCACCGGGAAACCAAGGTAGATTTCTTTAATAAAGAAACCGGCGAAGGCAATAAGTTTTACAGTATTTATGAAAAATTTCATAACGATATCAAGAACCATAAAATGGATAGCGTAACCGTAGAATCCATCGGGGGAACAGAGTGTCAAAAATGTCATTATTAATTTAGTCTATCCGGGCTACCGGAACATATTAATGAATTATTAGAATATGAGTAATAAAAAGTACTGGCAAAGTTTTGGTGAATTCAATCACTCCAAATCGTTCAGTGAATCAGCGCAGCATGAATTTAATGAAGAACTGCTGCCCATAGAAGAATTGCAAAAAGAAAACCTGCTGGAATCTAAAACCCCACGCAGGGATTTTTTGAAATACCTGGGCTTTAGCACAGCAGCGGCAGCTATTGCAAGCTGTAAAACCCCGGTACGCCATACGGTTCCTTTCTTAAACCGGCCCGAAACCATCATACCGGGTATTGCCAATTATTATGCCAGCACTTTTGTAAACAGTGGTACGGCCATAAGTGTTGTGGTTAAACAAAGAGAAGGCCGCCCCATTAAAGTTGAAGGAAACGAGCTTTCTCCCATCACCAAAGGCGGTACTTCGGCACAAGTACAGGCCAGCGTTTTGGATCTTTATGATCCCACCCGTCTGCGTCACCCATTGCAAAAATCAAATAATGATTTTAAAGAAGTAACCGGCTTTGAAGCAATAGATAAGCTGATTGCAGGCAGTGTTGCCTCATTAGGCGGTAAGCCGATTGTATTGCTTACTTCTACCATAAACTCTATTACAACCCTCGATATTATTGCAAAGTTCCTGTCTAAATATCCGGGAAGCAGGCATGTACAATATGATGCCATAAGTTATAGCGGAATGTTATTGGCCAATGAAGCCTGCTATGGTAAAAAGGCCATTCCTGCTTATTTGTTTAATAAGGCAAAAACCATTGTGAGTTTAGGCGCCGATTTTTTAGGAACATGGCTTAGCCCTGTAGAGTTTACAGCACAATATGCAGAAAACCGCAGAATTAAAAAGGAAAACCCTACTTTAAGTAAGCATATACAATTTGAAAGTAACCTTAGCCTTACCGGCAGCAATGCCGATGATCGCTATATGCACAAGCCTTCCGAAACCGGCAATGTGGCTTTAGCGTTACTGGCTAAATTGGGTGGCGCAGTTACGGCGCCAGCCCTTACAGATGCTAAACTACAAAAAGGCATTGAGGCAGCAGCAGCAGCGTTAAATGCATCAAAAGGTGAAGCTTTGGTGGTGTGTGGAAGTAATGACGCCAACATCCAAATAATAGTAAATGCCATAAACGAAGCCATTGGTGCAAACGGTACAACCATTAACTGGGCTGTTACAAATAATGTGGCTAAAGGTACCGACGCCGAGTTTGTAATGCTGGCAAATGATATTGATAAAGGAACGGTTGGTGGCTTGTTAGTGTATGGAGTAAACCCGGTTTATTCTTATATAGATGGCAAAAAATTAGGAGATGCAATCGCCAAACTGCCTTTGAGCGTTTCTTATAACAGCACGATGGATGAAACAGCCGAAGTGTGTAAATATATTATTCCTGCTCATCACTGGCTGGAAAGCTGGGGTGATGCAGAGCCTCAAACCGGAAACTTTAGTTTAATACAACCCGTAATAAACCCATTGTTTAAAACCCGGCAATTTGAAGACTCCTTAATTGCACTTACCGGAAGCGTAACCGCATCGGCCGCAAACGATAGCACAGGAGCTGCCGTTGCTCCTGTTTCAGGGGCGCAGTCAAATTATGCAGATTATTTTAAAGCCTATTGGTTAGGAAAAACGGGCGGTAATTCAAATTGGGAAAAAGCCTTACAGGATGGTATCATTTCACCGGCAACTGTTTCGGTGTCTGGCGCAGCTTTTAATGGAGCTAAACTGGCAGAAGCATCTGCAAAGATTGCTACGGTTAAATCCGGAAAATACGAAGTGGTACTTTATCAAAAAGTATCTATTGGTAATGGTAGCCAGGCCAATAATCCCTGGTTGCAGGAATTACCCGATCCCATTTCAAAAGTAACCTGGGATAATTATGCATTAATGTGCCCATCGCTGGCAAAAGAGTTAACCGGGCTTGATGTATTGAACAGCCAGAGAGATGCCGACAAATATGAAGTAACTCCTGAAAAGCCGGTGGTTAAAGTTACCGTTAATGGCAAAAGCATGGAATTACCGGTTATGATTATTCCCGGCATTGAAAAAAGTACGGTAGCAATTGCCTTAGGTTATGGAAGGCAAAGCCGTGCAGAAGGGGATGCTGTAAATTATGACCGCATTGGCCGGGCAGCGTATAAATCAGGTAAAAACGCTTTTGTTTTCACCAGTTTTGATGGCCAGGGCATTCACTATAATGCAGTGGCAACTATAGAAAAATCTTCCGCTGATGCCTATCCATTGGCACAAACCCAGGTTCATGGGTTTACAGAAAACCGCCCTGTAATTTATGAAACCAGCTTAAAAGAATATGTCAAAAGTCCGCAAGCCTTATTGGCAGAAGCGGTTCATGAACGAACAGAACTGATTCCGGAAGGATATACCGATTATGTGAAAGATGCCACCATTTATCCGTATTTCGATAAACCCGGCATTAAATGGGGAATGAGCATTGACCTGAATACCTGCACGGGTTGCTCAGCTTGCGTGGTAGCCTGTACTGCCGAAAACAATGTAAGTGTAGTGGGTAAAATACAGGTACAACGTGCACACGAAATGCACTGGCTGCGTATTGACCGGTATTTTGCCGGAGATAAGGAAAATCCGGATGTATTTTTTCAACCCATGCTTTGCCAGCATTGCGACAATGCCCCATGTGAAAATGTGTGCCCGGTTGCCGCAACAAATCATAGCAGCGAAGGTTTAAATCAAATGACGTATAACCGTTGTATTGGAACAAGATATTGTGCCAACAACTGTCCGTATAAAGTGCGTAGGTTCAACTGGCTCGATTATAACGGAGCCGACAGTTTCCCCAATAACCAGGAGCCTCTTCGTGGCCAGGACCTGGATGAAGTGGTATTTGCCATGAATGATGATTTACCCAGGATGGTACTCAATCCAGATGTTACCGTTCGCAGCCGTGGCGTTATCGAAAAATGCTCTTTCTGTGTACAACGATTACAGGAAAGTAAACTGGAAGCCAAAAAGCAGCAGGATCCTGCATTGGTGCGTAATGTAAAAGTAGCCTGTGCCCAGGCCTGCCCAAGCCATAGCATCACATTTGGAAATGTAAACGATCCGGCCAGCGATATCAGCAAAGTAAGAACAGACAGCACAAGAACATTTTATGTAATGGAGCACTTGCATGTGCTGCCTAATGTAAGCTATTTGGCTAAAGTAAGAAATACCGATCGGGACGTCACCTTCCCGGTTCATGGAGAACATGATGGATTGGCGGTACATGAAGAAGGAAATAAAAAAGAAGAAACGCCGGCTAAGCATTAATTAAAAAAGGAAAAAAGCAAAATCAGTAGTTTGTAGTTAATATAAATAAAACTATGTCATTACTCAAGTACGAATCACAAACCAGGGAGCCACTTGTAGATGGCGATAAAGATTATCACCAGGTAACCGAAGATATTATTGGCCCGATAGAGGCAAAACCCAGTATCCTATGGTATATTGGTTTTTATATTAGTGTGGCTTTGCTCATTTTTGGTATCTATAGTGTGTATCGGGATGTGGCTTATGGTATTGGCCAGTGGAACCTTAATAAAACCATCGGCTGGGGTTGGGAT
>JAFDZZ010000076.1 GCA_018266715.1 Bacteroidota bacterium | reverse complement strand
ATCCAATAAAAGACTTTACCATTAATTGCATTTTTACAAGTAAATTGCAGCTTCAAATTATAAAATAATGGAATATAGAAAAATTGTATCTGTAACCGGGTTAAGCGGGTTGTTTGAATTGGTTTCATCAAGAGGCGATGGCGGTGTTGTTCGTTCGCTGGAAGATAACAGCACAAAATTTGTGAGCAACCGCATTCATAATTTTTCACAACTGGAAGGAATTGAAATCTATACCACCGATGAAAATGTAAACCTTGTAGAAATTTTTGATGCTATAAAATCAAGTAATGAAACCTTGCCGGCTTCCGGCGCCGACAATAAAACCATTAAAGCCTATTTTGAAAAGGTTTTTCCAAAGCTTGACTTTGAAAGGGTTTATGTAAGTGATATGAAAAAAATGATTAAATGGTATGATATATTAAATAAAGCAGGCGTAGAAATAAAGCGTAGTGAAATGGCTGAGTTAGACGGAGCTGCAGAGCATACCGAAAAAAATACCAATACCACGCATACCGCAGCTAATAAAACCGCTGCACCCAAAAACGCACCGGCTAAAAAAATAAATGCACCCCGTAAAATGGCATAAAAAGAAGCCTTCTAATTTCGTCAACTTAAATTACTAACCCCAAAAAGGGGTTTTCTTTTATGAACTACTCAGCAGATATACAAAAAACCAGGAGAACATTTTTACCCAAAGAATTTACGCTGAACACCTGGAAAGATGTAGAACCTTTTTTTAATCAACTCCTGCAAAGGGATATTTCTTCTAAGCCAGCGTTGGATATTTGGCTGAACGATTTAAGCGAACTGGAAGCTGCCATTAGTGAAGATGCCTGCTGGAGGCAAATCCGAATGACTTGTGACACCGAAAACCAACAACTTGAAGATGCTTATAATTTTTATTGCCTGCACATTCAGCCCCAAATAGAGCCTTTTGCAGATGCGCTGAATAAAAAGCTCATAAACGCTACATCCGTTAGTGAACTTGACCCCATACTTTACTTTACTTACCTGCGTAATATTCGTAAAAACATTGAGCTTTTCAGGGAAGAAAATATTCCCCTGCAAGCAGAGGCTGCCGTGCTTCAGCAACAATACGGGCAAATAACCGGGGATATGACGGTAACCATTAACCAGGTAGAATATACGTTACAACAAGCTGCAAAATTTTTAGAATCTCCCAAAAGAGAAGTTCGGGAAGATGCTTATCGAAAAATACAGGAACGAAGGATACAAAGTAAGCCGGCATTGAATGAGCTTTTTGATAAACTTTTGAAACTCCGCAACCAGCAGGCTATTAATGCCGGCTTTGCAAATTACCGTGACTACCGTTTTAAAGAATTAGGCCGTTTTGATTACAGCAAAGAAGATTGCTTTAAATTTCATGATGCGGTAAAGCTGCATATCCTTCCGCTCATTAATTCCCTTTACCGTAAAAAAGCAGGTAAACTCGGGCTTAAAAAATTACGCCCCTGGGATATGGATGCCGAGCCGGAAGGCACTGAGCCCTTAAGGCCTTTTTCCAATGGTAGGGAACTTTTACAAAAAACCATAAATTGTTTTAACCAACTTCACCCTTTTTTTGGAAAATGTTTAGAAAAAATGGATACGTTAAACCATTTTGACCTCGACAGCAGGAAAGGAAAAGCGCCCGGCGGATATAATTGCCCGCTTGCCGAAAGTGGCGCCCCTTTTATTTTTATGAATGCGGCAGGGCAAATGAGTGACCTTACAACCATGGTACATGAAGGCGGCCATGCTATACATTCTTTTCTTGCACATCCATTGCCTTTAAACGGTTTTAAAGAGTATCCCATGGAAATGGCCGAGGTGGCCAGCATGGCTATGGAGTTGATGAGTATGGATGAGTGGGATAGTTTTTTTAACGATCCGCAAGAACTGAAGCGTGCTAAATTACAGCAGTTGGAAAGGGTACTTACCATTTTTCCCTGGATCGCCATCATTGATAAATTTCAACATTGGTTGTATGAACATCCGCAACACAGCCTTGAAGATCGTACGCAGCAATGGGTTTCCCTGCTGGACGAATTTAAAGATGAAGTAACCGATTATAGCGGGCTTGAAGCTTATAGAAACAATGCCTGGCAACGCCAGCTCCATCTTTTTGAAGTGCCTTTTTATTATATTGAATACGGTATTGCCCAGCTTGGCGCCATTGGCGTATGGATGCAGTTTACACAAAACCGGGAGCAGGCCATTGAAAAGTATTGTACGGCACTCTCTTTAGGCGGAACAAAAACGTTGCCTGAACTCTATGCTGCAGCCGGGTTGGATTTTGATTTTTCTCCTCAAAAAATAAAACGGCTGGTAGAATTTGTGCAAGAACAATTGGAGCGTATTGAAAATTAAACTTTAACCTTCTTTTCTTTATTCTTCAATTTATTTGTTACAATGGCTATAAGGATGGGTATTAAAATTGCGGTAATAATCCATTTTCCTTCATCCTTAAAAAACTGGCCGGTTTTATACACAAACCCTTCTTTACCAAAAATCATTACGGGTATATTACGGGCAGGTATATTTACCACTTCGCCGTCTTTTTCAACAATATTAATGGAAAGCTTCAGTTCTTTTAATCCCGGCGTAAGCGGTGTAAGTTTCCATTGCCAGTACACTTTTGAGCGCTTTGAAGTGAGGCTTTGGGTTTCGGAACCCTGCCCCCCAATTAATTCAATATCAAAACCTTTATCCATACTGCTACTCATATCTATTAACCGGGCTTGCATTTTGGTACCCATTTCCATGCTGGTATCAAACACAATTTTATCATCGGTGGCATTAGAACCCTGCAAAACATCTTTTTGAACTACGTCAAATTTTTGATTTTTTCCTAACACCAGGGTGGCTATATAGGCTTTGTCAATCAGCATGGTATCATCTGCATGAAAACAAAGTAAATCTTTAAACTTGCGCTTTAGCATATCAGCCGGAAGGCTGGAAACCTCCTTGTTATGAACGGTAGAAATTCCGTTGCTATCATCGGTGATACCGCTATTGCTGTTCATTGAGGCTGGAGCGGTATCGGTAAACATTCGTCCGCCGGTATTTTCATCCTGCAAAATAAATTTACCATTCGGCAGGGGCGTTTCTTCAATATTTACTAAATTAGGAGCCGGATTATTCGGTTCTTGCTTTGCTTTACAGGCAATAAAAAGTATAGATATACAGAAAAAACAATAATAAAGGTTTTTTGACTGTATCATTTTACTTAAAAGTTTAGTTATTAGTAAAATTTAAACTCGGTTCGAAACTATGAAAAACTATCCAAATGGATTATAATCCAAACAGGTAATAAACTTTAGTTTTAACAAGTTTTATACAAATCTAAACTTACGCAAATGAAAAAGTATCTCCCTTTTATTTTACTAGGAGCGGGCTTGCTCATGTCCTTTAACTCGTCTGTCTCGAGTTTAATTAGCCATGCCACCCTAGATATTAAAATAACCAAGCCCCCGGTTGTAATGCCGGCATTATATAAAGTATATGCCAATGAAGATGCGCTGGAAGGCAAATACAGCTTGTTTAAAATGGTGATAACCAATACCAGCTCGGTACCGGCAAAAAATGTAGAAGTAACTTATAAAATGAGTGGCTTTTTAGACTGGACTACGGCAAAGAAAATACCCCTCATACAACCCGGCCAAACCGTAGTGGTAAATGCTTATCCAAAATTTGACGATAAAATTGTTGAAAAAACTACCACTTCAAAAGAAACGGTTAATACGCTTGTAAAAGGTTCCAATGTGTCGGCCATAGAAAATGATTTTAGCATTCCGGTAAAAGGCCGCAATGAATTTATGTACACTTTTTTACCCAGCGATGAAATTCGTACACCGGATGAATATTTTGATAATATGCAAACGGTGGCCTGCTATGTAACACCCGAAGACCCAATTATTAAATACTTTACCCAGCAAATTCAGGAAAAGGTATTGAAAGGGGAAACCGCTTCCGTTACCAATTCCGAAAAAGAAAACGTAAGGTTTTTACTAGGAATTTATTATGCTACCATGATAAGCCACTTTGTTTATAGTGGCACCACCGGTGTGCCTACCTCTGTAAGCGATGTAAATTCAATTGTACAAAGCATTAGGCTGCCCAGGGAAGTTATAGCAGGTAAAACTGGTTTATGTATTGAACTTTCAATACTTTATGCCAGTATTATGATGAGTGCAGGAATGGATCCAATAATATTTATGATTCCCGGACATGCCTACCCTGGCTTTAGGGTTAATGGTAATTTATATGCCATTGAGGCTACAGGAATCAATGGCGAGGGTCTCCAAAATTTTGCAGAGGGCGTTGGAAAGATTGCAACACCCGATCAGGCATTTCAAATAGGCATGAAGGAGTTAAATGAATTTATGCAGAAAGCAAATGCCGGCGACCCCAGGTATTTTGCCGTAGATATACGCCAGGCCATTAAAAACGGGGCGCTGGCTATAGAATTAAAAGACGACCAGTTTTTAAGGCAAAAAGTGGATGAAATAGCCAAATCATTTACAGCAGGCGCCATTGCACAAGCTCCACAAACACAGCAAATGCCAAATATGAATGCCGGCGGTGGCGGTAATGATGGCGGAGGAGGAGGAAATGATGGAGGCGGTGGAGGTGGCAACGATGGTGGTGGTGGTGGTGGTGGTGGAAATGGCGGCGGAGGCGGAAACGTTCCTTCCGGGTACAAAGCTTATAATGGGGTACTTAGGTTTGCTTACCCAAGCTCCTGGTCTGTTAGGGCTAAAAGCGCTCAAATTCCAGAATTAAAAACGGTGATTTACAGCAGGGATGGTATGGCAAATGCCGAAGTGTACAGCTTTTCAGGAGGCACCAGCCCCGAAGCTGCCTTAAATTACCTGAACAACTATGTTGCCAATTATGGAGGATCATTACAATATCAAAAGTCCGGCTCCTCCGGTGGATACCAGGTTTATAATGGCGTTACCAGTGTACCCAATGTGGTTGTTATCAATTGGGTTGCCGCATTTAAATCAGAGGGGGGCAGAATGGCGGGCCTGCTACTGGGCGCCAATTCACAATCGGGTTCAAAGTACCAAGGCACAATTATGAAAATTTTAAACACCCTTCAATAAATATGAAACAGTTTATCAAAAATATTAAAACGGCATTGCTTTTGGCTTTGCTTTTTTCATTGGGATTCACAACTAAAGTTTTAGCACAAAAAAGCCCGGTTAAAACAACCATTGAAGTAGTGGTTGATGATGTGGGCAGTGGAGTACTCTCTGTGAGCTCAAAATACAATGCCCAATGGTGGGATATGTTAAAACAAATGGGCGCTACGAGCGCTTCAGTTATTAAAAACCAATTCAAAAAAGCGTTTCCCAAGCAGGAGCTAACGGATTTTGATATTAAGCAGGATGATATGGAAAGAAGCGTTTCGGCAAAATTTAAAGTATTGGGAATGGTTGAAATGAACCAAAAAGGAAAATGGTTTGCCGACTTATCTACACCCGAAAACAAGGAAGCCAATATTACCAAGTTAAGCGATCAGCAATTTTTAATGATAGATGAGGATAATGGCCAAACCATGAAAATTATTTTGCCTTCTTCGGCATCAGATGCCAAGATTGAAAAAGACAGTTTTGGCAAAATGCTGCTTACATATAACTCTCCTGTACCCACAGGCACTTTTAGCAGCATTTTAAAATACCTGGGTTTTATTTTTATTGCAGGCGGTTTATGGCTTTTTTATAAAAACTTTATGGCTGCAAAGCAATCGGCTCCAAGAATTACCAGGCCGGTTACCCAGCATATTACCGATGTAAACCCCATTGATATCACCCATAATGTAAAAGAAGAAAGTAAAAGGCATAGAGATCATGATGCCAGTTAGGCGGTGAAAATAAAATTTTGAAAACGGCCATTTAATTAAGAGTGGCCGTTTTTTATTGCTTTTTACTGATAGCAGGTTTTACCCATCCGCTGGTAAAGCAGGCGCTAAAAATATTTGCGGTTTTGGATACATAAACTGCTGCTTTTTGTAACGATTCGGAAGCGCTTTTCAAATTACTCACTTGGTCTTCCATGGTTGAAGTAATTTGCTCCAACTTGCCGGCATTTACTTTTAAGTTATTAATAATGCTGGCATCTACAGCCCTGCACATTTCGTTTTGTAAAAGATTGATGTAGTATATGGATTTGGATTTTGCATTTCGTTCGGCGGCAGTAAGTACTTCATCACGGGTATTATTAAGTGCAATTTTTGCCTCTTCCAGCAAAGCAATGCTTTTATAAGCCGAATCGATCTGCATTTGAATGGCTTTACGCTTGCTTTCTTCCTCCGATTCACCTTCTGCAGGCATATAACCCATTGCCCCGGGATCATTACCGGGTAAAGGTTTGGCTTTATCATAGTCTGTTGCCGGGTTTCCTTCATACTCTGCATTGATATCTTTAACTGAACTGGTGCTTTTACTTTCACATGCATACAGCAAAGAGCTAAAAACCAGTATTCTTATGAGGTGATTGTAGGGCATATCTAAAACATTTTATTGTATTTATTATGAATGGCGTCTAAATTGCTTAACAACCGGGTAAGTGCGCTAAAGCTGTCGTTTAAACGGGTGATGGCTTCGGGCAGGTCTTTGCGTTTAATATCATGATCAAAGCAATACAAAAAGTCATCAAAAGAAGCCATAAGATCTTTCATGCAGGTTTCCATACGGGTCAATAATAGGCCGGCTTCATAATATTGATATTGCATGTAATGATATACCGGGATATAATCTTTGTAATAATGAAAAGGGTTGTTTCCGGCCTGCTTTTCATAAGCATTGATATTGCCTAAAAAATCTTTAAAATTTTCCCTCAGGAAAGACGGCATGGCTGCATAGTCAGCTTTAAGCCTTGGAAGATCAAAGTCAATAAAACTTTGACAAATACTTTTTATAATGGGTGTTGATGTGGCGATGGCCTGTTGCAAATATTTTTTTTGAAGGGATTTAATTTTAGTGGACCCTATTTCCTGCAAGAGATTTCCTACCAGCCCGCTTGCGCCTACAGAAGCAGGCGTGTAAGCGCCTTTATATTTACCGGTTGTAAGAAAATATTTGGAGGTAAGCTTTTCAAACGATAATTGCCAGCTTGATTTTTGGGACATAAATTTTGCCAGGTACGAGTCATTCACAAGGGCCATGAGTAAATCGGCATAGTCTTTTACAAGGCCGTAGCTCTCAGTCATTGAATCAATAAGGTTGAGAAAGGCAATTCGATCATTAAAACTTTCATCCAAAAACTGGAGGGCTTCATTAGCAGAGCCTGTTGTGGATATAAGCCCGCTGAGTTGCGCCTGTTCCGATTGCGCTTTTAAACTATACATTCTAAAATAAATATTTTCGGGAACCGTACTCACTCCTTTTAAAACCGTTGCATAGTTTTCTGCTATGCTTACCTGGTTGGGTTTAATAACCGTACAGGAAATGGAGCCGGTGATAACGATCCATAAAAATAAAACACGAGACATAGGGGTTTGTTTTATATATTAAAAGTAGAGCAATCTTCAATAATTTTCGTAATCCAATTGGATAAGGTGCGCAGGAATTAACGATCCATTATTACCATTTTACCAAAGCGCTGGCCCAGGTAAAGCCACTGCCAAAGGCCGCCATACAAAGCAAATCATCCTTTTTTACCCGGCCTTGTTCTACAGCTTCTGATAATGCCAGCGGAATTGATGCTGCCGTAGTGTTGCCGTATTTTTCTATGTTATTGAAAACCTTATCGTTGCTTAAGCCCAATTTTTGCTGCACAAATTGTGCAATACGTAAATTGGCCTGGTGTGGAATCAGCAAATCAATATCCGAAGGTTTATACCCGTTGTAATTCAATGCCTCCATAATAACTTCCGGAAATTTTACCACGGCTTTTTTAAATACGGCAGGGCCATCCATATTGGGAAAATTTTGGGCATTTTCTATCATGGCATGACTCATAAACATTTGCCCAATTTCAGCATCGTCAAAATGTGCAAACTCCTGTTCCATCCAATAATTAGCGTGGGTTCCCGGGTTATACATAGCCAGTATTTCGGCGCTTTCACCATCGCTATGCAAATGGGTGCTTAAAATTCCCCGCTCTTTATCTTCGGTAGGTTGTAAAACTACGGCTGCTGCGCCATCGCCAAATATTACGGATACATTTCTTCCTCTTGTACTAAAATCGAGGCCAAACGAATGTTTTTCACTACATACCAATAATATATTTTTGTACATACCGGATTTTATAAACTGATCGGCCACCGAAAGTGCATATACAAAACCACTGCATTGGTTTCGAATGTCCAAAGCGCCAATTTCTTTCATTTTTAATGCCCGTTGCACTAAAACGCCGCAGCCCGGAAAATAATAATCGGGGCTAAGAGTGGCAAAAATGATAAAGTCAACATCAGTTGCCGCAATGCCAGCGTTTGCAAGGGCTTTTTTTGCAGCTTCTATGCCCATTGTAGCAGTGCTTTCCCCGGTACGGTGGGCATAACGGCGTTCTTTAATTCCGGTTCTTTCCTGTATCCAATCATCCGAAGTATCCATATACTTCATCAGATCTTTATTGGTTACAATATTTTCGGGAACATAATGGCCTATACCGGCAATAAAAGTTTTTGGCATATACAATCTTTTAATATCGAAGTTGCTTCACCAAATGTAGTTTTTTGCCCCGAAAAACGAAAAGGGAATATGCCTGGTGAAAAACTATTCGGGGTTTTTGCTTAGCGTGGCCCAAAGCAAATCTTTTAATTCCATTAACCCTTTTTGGCTAACGGCAGAAATAAAAATATGCGGAATGTTAGATGGCAGTTCCTTTTGAATAGCCGCTTTTAGTTCTTCATCTAGCAAATCGGCCTTGCTGATGGCAATAATAAATTCCTTTTGTAACATCTCAGGATTATAGCGTTCCAACTCGCTGCGAAGTATTTCAAATTCTTTTTTGTGATCTTTGCTATCTGCCGGTATTAAAAATAACAGGATTGCGTTTCGCTCAATATGCCTCAAAAAGCGGTGGCCAAGGCCCTTGCCTTCTGCAGCGCCTTCAATAATTCCGGGAAGGTCGGCAATACAAAAACTTTTCCCCTCCCGGTATTCCACCATACCGAGCTGTGGAATAATGGTGGTAAATGCATAATCGGCAATTTTAGGCTTTGCCGCAGTAATTACCGAAAGCAGTGTGCTTTTGCCGGCATTGGGGAAACCTACAAGTCCCACATCAGCTAAAACTTTTAATTCTAAAATTTTTATGCCCTCCACGCCGGGCTCCCCCGGTTGTGCATATTCCGGCACCTGGTTGGTGGCTGTTTTAAAATTGGTATTACCCAATCCGCCACGCCCACCTTTCATCCAAATAATTTCCTGGCCATCGTGTAAAATTTCGGCTTCAATTTCGCCGGTATCGGCATCTCTTGCCAGGGTTCCTAAAGGCACTTCAATAATAATGTCTTTCCCGTTACGCCCCGTGGAATTGTTACCACTGCCGTTTTCCCCATTTTCGGCTAACACGTTTTTATAATACCTTAAATGAAGCAAGGTCCATAGCTGGGTGTTTCCTTTTAAAATAATATGAGCGCCCCTTCCGCCATCACCGCCATCGGGCCCGCCTTTTGCGGTTAACTTATTGCGTAAAAAATGCCGGCTGCCGGCACCGCCATGACCACTACGGCAAAAAACCTTTATCTGGTCAACAAAATTTGATTTTTCCATTTGGGCAAAGGTCTGTATTTAATAAATATATTTACTTATAATTTTGAAGATGAAAAATTTTATCCTTCTTGTTTTTATAATCTCATCAGGTTGCTGTTCTTCACCAAAAAACGCAACTTCGGTTACTATTGCCAATACAACTACGGCAGTACCGGGTTGCATACAAAAATTAATTCATCAATTTTCTGAAGAGGAAAAACAAAACCCGACAAGAAAAATTTTCAGCTATCTCTATAAAGGGAAAACCGTGTATTATGTTACCGCTCCCTGCTGCGATAATTTCAATGATTTGTATGATGAAAATTGTACCTTATTAGGCCATCCTGATGGGGGCTTTACCGGCAGGGGTGATGGTAAATTCCCAGACTTTAATGAAGCCAAAACAAATGAAAAACTAATTTGGGAGGATAAGAGAAAATAAATTTTATTGCAGCCGGTAATTATTGTTCTGATTCGTTCCAGGTTTTATAATTTCCCATTGTGATTGCCCGGTTTTCAGGTATATCATGCAAGGGTTCGCACTCCATCCAGCCATTGAGCATATCGCCGGGCAATTGCTGATAAAGTTTTGTGCCCTGCGATTTCCATTCAATCATTTCGTTACTTACCTCTTTAATTTTTTTTGCCGGGTTGCCTACAATCAAACTCCTGTTTTCGAAAACCTCACCGGCCTTAATGAAACTTAACGCACCTACAATACATTCATCACCCAATTGCACATGATCCATAATAACCGTATTCATACCCACCAGGCAGTTTTTTCCAATTGTGGCTCCGTGTATAATGGCGCCATGACCAATATGTGCAGCTTCTTTAAGCAATACCGTTACGCCGGGAAACATGTGAATGCAGCAGTTTTCCTGCACATTGCATCCGTCTTCAATAATAATTTGCCCCCAATCCCCACGCAAAGCTGCGCCCGGGCCAACATATACATTTTTACCAATAATTACATTACCTGTTACTGCCGCTTGTGGATGTATGAATGAAGAGGGGTGAACAACGGGTATAATATGGTTAAAAGAATAAATCATAGCAATGATTTATTTGTTCTAAAACAAGTTCCTTTAAACAAGGCAACGGTATGCCCATTTTGATTTTGAATAGTAATATGGTAAAGGCCGGTGCTTTTTCCATTGTGCATTTCTTTGGCTTCGGCTGTTAAACTATCCCCCACATGAACCGGTTTGGTAAAATTTATAGCCGTATCCAATGCTACGGATAATACATTGCGGTTGTTGCAGGCAAAGGCAAAACAGCTATCGGCCAGGGAAAAGGCAATGCCGCCATGTACAATACCAAAACCATTGATCATTTCTTTGCGCACCGTCATTTGTATTTTACTATACCCTTCTTTTACTTCAATTACCGTAATGCCCAGCCATTGGCTAAACAGGTCGTGCTGCATCATGTGTGTCACTACATCATTGGCCAGTTTATCTGCTTGCATAAAAAATTATTTACCCGTAAAGGAAGGTTTTCTTTTTTCTAAAAAAGCATTAATGCCTTCGGCATAATCCTCAGTGTTGGCTGCTTTTCTTTGATACTTATCTTCAAGCTGTAATTGATCGTAAAAATTATTCTGCAGGGATTGATTCAGCACCTGTTTGGTATAAGCCAGGCCCAGGGTAGGCATATTGGAAAGTATGGTTACTATTTTTTCTGCTTCTTCAGCAAACGATTCATCGCTAAACGCTTTGTAGATCATACCAATTTTTTCTGCTTCTTCGGCGCTCACTTTATCGCCCAGCATCATTAAAGCCGATGCTTTTTGAAAGCCAATAAACCTCGGTAAAAAAAACGTACCCCCGCTATCGGGTATTAAACCAATTTTACTAAAGGCTTGTATAAAACTTGCCGATGCTGTTGCCACAACAATATCACAAGCCAGGGCAATATTTGCGCCGGCGCCGGCGGCCACTCCATTTATGCAGGCAACAACCGGTTTATCCATTTCCCTTATTTTGCGAACAACAGGATTATAATGTTCCGCTAAAATTTTATCAATGCCAATGGCCTTATCGCCCACCAGCTCACTAATATCCTGGCCGGAGCTAAAGGCTTTTCCGTTGCCGCTAATACTTACCGCCCTAATGGCCGGGTTTTGGGCACAATCATCCAGCGCCTGTTGAAGCTCCAGGGCCATCTCCCGGTTAAAGGCATTGTATTTATCGGGCCTGTTGAGGAGGATATGGGCCGCTTTATCTTTTATGTTAAGAATTATTACAGACATTATTAGTTTTTAATTTTTTTAAACTTCGAAGCCGGAAATGGCATGGTGGTTGATTAAATATTCATCTACCAGAGTGTAATTTCTGTCGGATGCGCTTACCCGGTAAAGATAAACGGCTTCATTACGGTCTTTAAAAGCTTTCATGCATCTAAACCCAAATTTATTTTTTTCAAAAAAGTTTTCCAGCTCCGTTCTAAAAGCGGGGCTTACATTGGAGCTTCTTATGCGATAGTCTTTCACTTTATGAAAACGTTCAAAATACCGCTGCACCGGTTCTAATATAAATAATACAATTACTACGATGGCTGCTACCACAATGGTAAGAGGGTAGTTATGAAAACCAATAGCCATACCCAAGGCGGCTGTAACCCAAATTAATGCTGCCGTGGTAATGCCATTAATAGAAATGCCTTCTTTAAAAATTACACCGGCACCAATAAAACCGATGCCGGTAACGATATTACTCGCTATGCGGTCTGCACTTCCGCCATCTGACTCTTTTGACAAAATGGTAAACAGACAGGAGCCCACGCAAATCAATATCATGGTTCTAAAGCCGGCAGGCTTACTTCTGAATTCCCTTTCAATACCAATAATGGCGCCGATTAAAAAGGCAAAAACCACCTGGCCTATTTCTGCAAGGTATAACGTAATTAACTCCATGAGCTCCGGCTATTTTTAGTAAATTTTTTTTCAACAGCAAATTACAACACAAAAGAATGTGAAGTGAAATTTAGCAGAACAAATCTTTTTGAAGAAATCAATGACATTTAAAATAATCAAATGGCTCTTTGCAATCCAGGCATTGATATAAGGCCTTACAAGCGGTACTGCCAAACTCGCTTATGCGCTGGGTATGATAGGAGTTACAACGTGGGCATTGAACGGATTCATGAGGTGCAAATAACTCCTGGCTGCAAACCTGCTGCTTTGGATTGGGTGGCGCTATGCCATATTCCTTCAGCTTACGTTTACCTTCTTCGCTCATCCAATCGGTAGTCCAGGCTGGTGAGAGCACCTGGGTGATTTTTACATTTTTGTAACCCCGGCTTAATAATGACATGCGAATTTGTAATGCTATCATATCCATTGCAGGGCAGCCGGAATACGTTGGTGTTATCATCACTTCTATTTCATCATCTTTCAATATAATATCTCTTACAATTCCAAGGTCTAAAACCGATAGTACAGGCACTTCCGGATCTTTTACTTCTTCCAGGTAAGTATAAATAATATCTCTATCGGTTTCACTTGTTGCCATTGCATCAATTTATAGGTGATGAAACTGGGTAGTTACGCCATTGGCAATTTTAAAACCCCTGAATTCAAATTTAATATCGCTTTGTGTACTCAATAACTGGAAACCCGGGGAATTTGCTGCGCCTTCATAGGTGGGCTCTACAGGAGTAAACCAATCATTAATTGGGTATCCCCGGCTTATATCTATAATATTTTTTGATAACCGATCCCATTGAATCCAGCTTTCCTGTGGTTTTAATACAACAAAAATCGTGGTCTTATCACCTATGTTTTCAAGAAAAGGCACTTCAGCATACGCCTGTTCAAATAAATTATAACTGGCTACTTTACTTACAGTACCTCCAGGATGGCAGTCTTGGCAAGGCATATTATTTCGAACACAAATGTTATCAATACTAAAGCCGGCAATTGCTTTTTTCTTAAAACTGTTTCCGGTTCTTGTAATTTCAATTTGGAGGTAGGCCGTTTGAAAAAACCCATTAGGGTGAGGTTTTACTCTCAAAAAACCGGCATCAACCATACCCTGGTCAATAGAGGATTGTACCTGGCTGTTAAATTCTTTTTTCGCTTGCTCTCTCACCACATTTGGAACAGGAGCCCCTGACTCCTCTTCAATTTTATCACAAGCCAAGTCAACAATTTGGCCTTCTGCCATTTTTGTGAGATCGTCAGTATTAGGTAATGAAGGGGGAATGCCTACTGCCAGCATAGCCTGATCAAAAGCAAAGCCAGCGGCACCTTTGCACGCACTTTTTAAATTGGAAGGTGAGGCGGAGCAAATAGTGGACGCAATATTATTTTTTACATAGTTCTTAGTATCATTATAAAAATCAGCGGCGCCGTTAATTACCATTTTTGCAAACCCTATTACCCCATTAAAAGCTTTTTCGTACCAGGCCCCATCATCTTTGCTATAATCGGGACATATTGTGCTACCTATCGGAAATTTCTTTCTAAAACTCTCAGCAAAATTTTTTCCATAAGGGGTATTGTCGAAAAACGATTCATTATAACCGGTTACAATACTGCAATTGTAGAAATTTGGATCAGGAGTATGTACGGGTATGTATTTAATTGAGGTGATGCTGTAATCATCATCAATTTCAGGTTTTTTAACAGGCGTTGAAAATTTTTCAAACCATCTTTTTGTAAGTGTTATCGAATTCGAATGGTTCTGTAACGGGTTTTTTACTGCATCCAATGCCGTAATGCGAATAAAAAATACATTATTGGCTAAATTTTTATCGAAAAGATTATGTAAGTTCAGTTGGTTACTTGTAATAACCACTTCTTTTTTCCCTATTTTAGGTACCGGTTGAGTGGCTTTGCCCGGGTGGGGCTTTAGTGATGCTTTATACACTGCATCGGTATAACTTATTACAAATAACACAGAATCTTTTCCATGGGTTTCAATCAAACCCGTTTGAAGTATAGCATCGTTAGCGGTATTGGTAAAAGGAGATGATGAAATTTCATACTTGCCATATGCGGCGCCTTTGGGAATACGCGCCCACATTACCTGCTCTTCCCAATTCCTGCTTTTTGGGTTGTTGCTATATTCCTTCAACATACTGGTGGAGTATTGCCAGTAATAACATTTTGGCCCTTTACAATCCGCATCTGTAAGGGTTAAATTAGCAAAGTGCAATGTGGAATTCAATACAACTGCAGTTGAAGCGGAAGGTGCATGCAGGATTTTAGGATTAATGGGTTGTGTTTTAATCTCTGTATTTTTCTTGACCGGGCTTGTATTACGTATCACCTGCGCATACAAATTAAAATGTAATAACAGTCCAATTAAGACGGGAAGAATTATTTTTATCATCTGTTAGCTATTTAAAATTGGTTTTACCACTCACAACCCGGATAAACCCTTTGCAAATATTGTAATTCTGTCAAAATATATCCAAGATGTTCAGTATGTCTTCCTTCTTTACCACCGGTTTGCATAAAGGTATTTCCTTCATTCAGCAAAGCCGGGCTTAGGGTAGCTTCCTGAAAAATTTCTTTCACTTTATTTAACCAGGGTTCTTTCAACGTTGATACATCAGCGTCCATTCCTTCCTTTGCAACATGCAATTCATAACTTACCGGTTGAAACATTTCCCCGGTGTACATCCAAAGTGTATCTATTGCCTTCAGCATCCGGTTGCGGCTTTCATCTGTTCCATCGCCAAGCCGGATCACCCATTCGCTGCTCCAGCGTACATGATAAGTGGTTTCTTTAATTGATTTTGATGCGATAGCGGCAATTTGTTCATCTTTACAATTTTGCAATTGTTCAAATAATAAGTATTGAAACTGGCTGAATAAATATTGCTTTAAAATCGTTTGCGCCCAATCCCCATTGGGCAGTTCGCAAATTAATAAATTCTTAAACTCCCGTTCGGTTCTTAAATAAGCCAGCGTGTCTTCGGTTACGGCTTTAGCGGCTGAACGGTTAATCAACGCAGCAGCATACTGGTAAAAATTTCTGGCCTGGCCCAGCAGGTCTAACGTAATATTGGTAATGGCAATATCCTGTTCCAGAACAGGCCCATGGCCACACCACTCTGCACTTCTTTGCGAAAGGATTAAGTTACAATCTGCCAGGTATAATACATAGTCAATTTTTTTTTGCTCCATATCAATTATTCATTAATCATTTAAAAATTATTGATCAACTACATATG
>JAFDZZ010000075.1 GCA_018266715.1 Bacteroidota bacterium | reverse complement strand
TTTCTTGTGTTTATTTTCATTTTCAGCACGCTTTACAACCGTTCTGCCCGCATGCACTAACATCCATGCCAGTATCATCATCAGCGTATGTTCTACAATAAAAAAACGGTCGTAATTACTCTTCATCACGGCGCCCATGCCTGCTTTTATTTTATCGAACCATCCGTTACTAAAAAAAAGGATCAGCCCGATGAGTAATTGAAGGTCCATAAAAATCATAAAAAACAAACTCGCCTTATCATCTTTTCCGTTATAGGCTCTTTTTGTTCTAATGCCGGAAATGGCATTAAAAACAGTAACAATGCCAAAAATTAAAATGAGCCAGCGAAGAATATTATGTAATACCAATACTGTTTGCATAATAAATGTATTTCCTGCAAAAGTAAGGAAGTAAATGTAAGTTTATTCATTTACAGGTTACGGGGTAAAATCAATAATTCATTTTCCTAAGCGAGGGCGCTTTAAACCAGGTGATAACGGCAACGGCAATGGTCATGCATCCGCCAAAAATAACGGAGGGAACCGTTCCCATTAGTTTTGCAGCTACGCCGCTTTCAAACTGGCCCAATTCGTTGGAGGAGTTAATAAACATACTGTTTACACTCATTACCCTGCCCCTGAGTTCATCGGGTACTTTAAGCTGTAAAATGGTGCTGCGTACAATTACACTTATGCCATCCATACAACCGCTGATGAGCAAGGCCGTGAACGACAACCAAAAATTTTTTGAAATGGCAAACAGGATGATGCAGGCGCCAAACCCAAATACGGCAAAAAATAATTTTTTCCCCTGCCCGTATTTTAATGGAAAGAGGGTGAGCAGGGTAACGGTGATGATGGAGCCAATATCGCTTGCAGCATTAAGGATGCCGAAACCTTCTGGGCCAACCTTTAAAATGTCTTTGGCAAAAACCGGCACTAAAGCCACGGCGCCCCCAAATAATACCGCAAAAAGATCAAGCGTAATGGCGCCTAAAATTTCTTTGGTTTTAAAAACATACCTCAGGCCTTCTTTTACGCTTTGCCAGGTAGATGCGGCTTTGCTTGCATATACCGGTTTGGGCGAAATGTTGCTTAGTAAAATATAACCGGCAATGGTAAATACTAACACGGCAATAAACGTTTTTTGGATGCCCATCCAGGCAATAAAAAATCCGCCTAAAGCATGGCCGGTAATGGAAGCCAGCAGCCAGCTTGCAGAACTTATTGCCGCAGCCGCAGGTAAAATTTCTTTAGGCACTACCTGGGAGATGAGGGAAGAAAAAGTGGGGCCGTTAAAAGCCCGTATGGCGCCGGTAACCGCAATAATTCCGCACATACCGGCGGCAATGCTCCAGGGCCCGTAATGATCCGCAACGTATTTTGATGATAGGGCAATAAAGCAAAGAATGCACCCGATATACATCAGCAAACCCCTTAAAAGCAATCTTCTTTTTTCGTGTAAGTCAATATAATGGCCGGCATATAGGGCGAGGGAAAGTGCAGGTATAATTTCTGATAAACCTACAAAGCCCAAAGCCAGTTTACTATTGGTAAGCTCATACATCCACCAGCCAATGATGGTTACCGTCATGCGTATGCCCATCATAAAAACCGCCCTGCCGCATACAAAATACCTGAATTCTTTTACCGCTAAAGGTGCATAAGGGTTTTTATCGAATCGTTTAAATAGCATTTTAAGGTAGGCTGATATAATGCTGGCCATCATCATAGTCCTTATCCAGGGCCTCGGTAATGGTTTTAATGTGCATTTCATTGCCGATAAAATCGGCATTGCCGGCATCTATAAACAAGGTTTTAATATTATGTTGCTTAATGTACTGGGTATAGGTTTCCTGGAGGGTAAATAAATAGTCGTTTGGGATGCCCTGTTCATAACTGCGGTTGCGTTTTTTTATATTTTCCTGTAATTTATTTACCGGGGTATGTAAATAAATGAGCAGGTCGGGTTGCACAATTTGAGGGTTGATGATGTCAAAAAGTTTTTGATAGAGTTTAAATTCTTCATCGGGTAAATTTACTTTGGCAAACAGCAGGCATTTGGTAAATAAATAATCCGAAATGGTAATGGCCTGGAACATGTCTTTGGTTTGCATCAACTCTTTGAGTTGCTTGTACCGCTCAGCCATAAAAAACAACTCCAGCGGAAAGGCAAACTGCTGGGGGTTTTCATAAAATTTGGGTAAAAAAGGGTTATCGGCAAATTCTTCCAGGATAAGCCTTGCATTATAGTGTTTGCTTAAGATATGGGCAAGTGTGGTTTTTCCGGCGCCGATATTTCCTTCAATTGTTACGAAGTTGTATTTCATCCGCTTGCAAAATACAGGCAAAGGAATAAATGGCAATTAAATTTTGTTCACATTTAATTCATCTTTGCATTTTATAAGCAGTTGGTGAATGGTTTGTTGTAAAACCGGGTGCTTAAAATTGGGCGAAAGTTCATTTAAAGGCACTAATACAAACCGGCGTAAATGAAGCGCAGGGTGGGGAAGGCAGAGGCTTTTTTGTTTTACAATGGCTTTGTTGTAAAATAACAGGTCAATATCAATGGTTCTCGGCGCATTTTTAAATGTACGTCCCCGGCCCAGGGAGGCTTCAATTAAAAGACAGGTTTCCAGGCATTTTTCGGCAGTTTGATCGGTATGTACAATAATAACCCGGTTTAAAAAATCGGGCTGATCCGTATTACCCCATGCCGCCGTTTGATATAGCGATGAGGTACGGGAAACCTTTCCCAATTTTTTTTCAATCTGCCGTAAGGCTGCCGAAATATATTTTTTACGGTTGCCCATATTGCCGCCCAGCAAAACATACACTTTATTCATTTAGTAAAAGCCTTTTATCAAACCGAAACGGTTTTGTCCATTTGATTTTAATCTTTTTCATATCCGGGTGGGCAGGGTTAAGGATAAAATTATGTTCTTCTTCCACAATGGCCGATGGTACTTTAAGCGCCAGCGATTGTTTGTTCTTGATAAATTCATTTCCAATAAACCGGCTAATGTCCAAATCGTCTTTCCAGTTCTTTTTTAATTTAGATTTTGAAATTTCTGCCAGGTCAATGGTTGATGGCAGTTCTATCTTTAAGATCATATAGTGTGGGGGAATATGATTTTTATCGGCATGCACCAAAATTTCCAAAACGGCCAATGAAATATTTTCCGTAGTATAAAGTGCGGCAAACCCGGGGTCATTCCATCGCCCCCCATACTGCCTGGCTCCGGCGCCGGAAAGGTCGTGGCTGTACTTTTCAAGGGAGAGCCTGTAAACGATCATGCTAAAATACCGTGTTGAATCCTGCCTAATTGCGTAAGCACCATTTGAATGCCATGTGAAGTGGTAAGCGATTGCAAACTCAATTCACCCTCAATGGAAAATGGCCTGCCTTTTAACCAACTGTAAAATTGATCCTTATTGCCAAACGTGTTTTTGCCCTCTTCCATCAAGTGGGCTATTTGCAGCGCCCTTTCGGCGTTAATGGCGGCAAATGTGCTGTTGTTTTTAGCGTAACGTTGCAGCGTTCGTTCACTCAGGTGAAGAAAACCGGCCCATTCACCCTGGCTGAAGGGTGATTTGTCGGCAATTTTTTTAAATTCTAAAAAAGTAAAATCCTTGAGTAAGGGCCCGGCAATAAAACCTTTGTGGTAGCGTATGGCTCCATCAAACGGTAATTTTTTTTCCGGCTTTGCGGTTTGGGGTTTACCCGCTTCTTTTGATCTGAGTTTTTTCATATTTGGCGTCATATGTCAGGCTAATATACGACAATTGTCAAAATTATTACATAAAGTTTGCCGGTTTTGCAATATTTTTGGTGTTTGTTAGTAAAATTTTATGGCGTACAACCAGTTCAGGGCCATGATGGCCATTACCAGGGGAAGCCTGAGGGCAATATTAAGGAGCCCGTCGGCCATTGTGTTCAGTTTTATTTTCCCCTTCTTGTTTATTATGGTTTTTGGCTTTATTGGGAATAGCGGTATGCAATCGTACCGGGTTGTTTTGGCGCCGGGGAGCGATACGGCCAATGCATTTTATGCTGCGCTTAAAAACAATGCATCCATAAAATTTGTAGAATATCCGGCAGAAAAAGAGTTGAATGAAGCCATTACCAAGGGAAGGGTGGCCGGTATTATTGCCATCAAAAAATCAGCGGGCGCTGCTGTGCCTTATGAAGTAAGCATGAGCAGCTCTACATCCAGTAATGATAAATGGCCGCAACTTAAAAATGTAATTACAGGTGTTATTGATCAAATCAGTAACCGCATTTATAAAAACAGGCCGTCTTATGCTTTGTTTGATTTTGACTATAAAAGGGATATTAAAGAAATAAGGCAATACAAAACCATTGATTTTATTTTACCGGGGCAGTTGGGCTTTTCTTTACTCACCGCCGGTGTTTTTGGCCTGGCCTTTGTATTTTTTAATTTAAGGAATACAATGGTGTTAAAACGATTTTTTGCCACGCCGATTAGCCGCACTTATATTGTGCTGGGTGAAGCGTTAAGCAGGGTAGTGTTTCAAATGGCCACAGCCGTCATTATCATCCTGGTGGGATATTTTTTATTTGGCTTTACGCTGGTGCATGGCGTACAAACTTTTTTTGAAATGTTGCTGTTAAGCTTTTTGGGGTTACTGGTGTTTATGGGCTTTGGGTTTATTATCAGCGGCGTTGCCAAAAGCGACAGTAGTATTGCTCCCTTTGCCAATTTAATTACCATGCCACAGTTTTTATTGGGGGGCACTTTTTTTTCGGTGGATGTTTTTCCAAAATGGTTGCAGCCCATTGCTAATATTATGCCGCTTACTCATTTAAATACTGCTATGCGCAGCGTGGCTTTTGAAGGGCAAAGCCTTTGGGGCGTGCGTACAGAAATAGGGATATTGATCCTTTGGGGGCTGCTGGTATATTTTATTGCTATAAAAGTTTTTCGCTGGGAGTAATATGATACAAAAAATAAAAGGAATATTATTTGTGCTGTTGATGTTGTTGGTCTTCATTACCATCATTTCGTTATTTATTCCATCCACCATCAGTAATGCAGCGGCCGTGGTGATCAATGCCCCGGCCGATAAAATTTATACCGTCCTATGCGACTCGTCCACCTGGCGGCAGCTTCGGCCTTCAACGGCAGTTATAAAAAATCCCATCAGTAAAGACCATGTAAAAACGGTTCAATTTTCTTCAACTACCTTCAGGCCAAATGATACGGAGAACCAGGTGAGTATTTTACCCATTATGGAAGATGATCTTGGCTACCAGGTGCAATGGCACTCCCGGGTAAAACTTAAATGGTATCCCTGGGAAAAATTTCGGGGCTTGTTCCTTGAAAAAGTGATTGGCCAGGCTTATGAATCTACTTTGCAAAATATTAAAAAAATACTGGAAGCTAAACCGGCAAACTGATTTTGCCCATACGAATAGCCGGAAAACCAGGGCCTGCTTTTTTAAAAACCGAAGTAGCGCCGCATACCGTTTCATTCGCCAATAGTGCAAATAATACCGCTTCCTTGGCATCGGGGTTTATATTTTTCTCCAGGGTAGAATGAAAACTTAAATGAGGATTTAACTGCCTTAAATGTTGCATGAGTAATGGGTTATGGATCCCTCCGCCACTAACGTATAATTTAGTGTTTTTGCCGGTTTTAAGTTGCTGGAATGCATCCGAAATGGTTTCGGCTGTAAAGCGGTTAAGCGTGGCTAAAATATCGTAAGGGCTTATTTTGAGCGTTTTACTTTTTGCCAGCGCTTTTTGTACAAAATGGGTATTAAAAACCTCGGGCCCGGTGGTTTTCGGAAATTTTAATTTAAAGTAGGCGTCAGCTTTTAGGGCATTCAGCAAAGGCGTATTTAGTTTGCCTTTTAAGGCCTTGCCTGCATTTTTATCATAAAAATGCCCTTTATAATTTTCTTTTATCCATCCATCCATCAATATGTTTCCCGGGCCGGTATCGGAGGAAGTGATTTTTCCATTGGCATGTAAGCAGGTAAAATTAGCAATGCCGCCAATGTTTAAGAGCAATACATCTTTACCTTTTTCTGTAAAGATCAATGAATCACCGTACGCTGCAAGGGGGGCGCCTTCGCCGCCGGCAGCAATATGTTTTTGACGAAAATCACTAATGGTGATTATGCCTGTTTTTACGGCAATATGATCGCCATCGCCTATTTGAAGTGTGGCATTGGCAAATGCTTTTTTTTGATGCTGATGTTTGGGAGCATGAAAAACGGTTTGCCCGTGGCTGGCAATAAGGTCAACCTGTTGGGGATTCACTTTCCATTGTTTAAGCATGGTATTCAGCATGCCGGCGTGTTCATGGGCAATATAGGCATGGAGCAGGCACAGGGTTTCAAAATTAATTTGTGGTTTTGCAAAGATGCTGAGTACCTGGTTCTTAAAAAATACAGGGTAGGGAAGCGTTTCAAAATGTTTAAGTTTCACCCGGGTATTAAAGCCAGAACCTTCAATTTCACAAAGCGCAATATCCAGCCCATCCAACGAAGTGCCGCTCATGAGCCCAATAATGGTACGCTTTTTTTTAGTGGCAATTTGTTGCAGTTGTTTTAGGTAAGGGTTCATGGCTGTTTTATAAATTGTAAGTTTCGTTTAATGCCCGAAAATTTACTTCGTTTAAGCGGTGAATGTTTAAATATTTTTTTAAAACTTTCTTCGGTTAGTTCGTCCCAGTCTTTAATGCTGAATTGCAAAATTTCATTGAGGGGTTTTAACCCGGTATGTGTGGTACTGGAGCTAAACCGGTTCCAGGGGCATACATCCTGGCAGATATCGCAGCCAAACATCCAGTTGTGAAATTTGCCTTTTAGGGCTTCGGGCAAAAGGGCCTCTTTTAATTCAATGGTAAAATACGAAATGCATTTGCTGCCGTCTATCACTTTATTGGGGAGTATGGCGCCGGTAGGGCAGTGGTCAATACATCGGGTGCAGGTGCCGCAATAATCCCGTGCAAAGGGATCGTCGTATTCTAATGCAAGATCCACAATTAAAGATGCTATAAAAAAAAATGAACCCCTTTTGTTGTTGATGAGGTTGCCGTTTTTCCCAACCCAGCCCAGCCCGCTTTTTTGGGCCCAGCTGCGTTCCAATACCGGTGCGCTGTCTACAAATCCACGTCCGTTAATTTCCCCGATGGCTGTTTTTATTTGATGAAAAAATTCATTCAGTTTTTTTCGGATGATATCATGATAATCGGCGCCATAAGCATATTTGGCAATTTTTGGGGCATGGCTTTGCTGTTGCTCGGCAGGAAAATAATTAAACAGCAACGTAATAACCGACTTTGCCCCGGGTACTAATTTTGACGGGTCCACCCTAAGGTCAAAATAGTTTTCCATATACTGCATTTTGCCCTGCATCCCTTTTTGTAACCATTGTTCCAGCCTATGTGCATCATCCTCTAAAAATTCAGCTTTGGCAATACCGCAAAAGTCAAAACCCAAATCCCTGGCGGTTTGCTTAATGATGCTCGTGTTTTTTTGAAGCGACATGGTTTGTAAAAATACAAAAGCCCCGTTAATACAGGGCTTTGTGTTCATTAAAAAATCATTTTAAAAGCGGATGTCATAGCCTATTGTGGCAATCAGCTCAAGATACCCAAACCCATGGCGCACCCGGTTGCCGGTGCTGCTGCTGGTATTGGCCAGGGCATTTAAATATTTTACATAACCACTCTTACCGGTAAATTCAAAAAAGAATTTTGGAGCGGCATACAATCTTGCTCCGGCTTCTGCGCTAATATTATACCCGGCAACATGAAATTTATTGTTCAGCCGGTCGCCCTTCCAGGTAAAGTCGGTACGGGGAATATTAATGCCAGCGCCTACTTTCCAAAGCAGGTTTACTAGGGGCCTTTTTCCCGACCGGGTTTTTAAAACGGTATTTTGCTGTACATAATTAATATGTAAGAGGTTGCCTCCATCCGTATGTTCCAGGTGAAGAAAATTTTCGGCAGTTAAAATACTGTCGCCATCTGCTGTAATACCGTTTATCGTTCCGGTTACCTGCACTTTTTGGCCATCGGTTACCACGTATTTAATGTGGTCAAAATTTAATTCTATGGATTTAGTTCGGGTGGGGTTGAGGTAAAAGCCAATGCGGTAATTATATTGCGGTACAGAAACCTGTGCAGGTTCTTTGATGATGGCGTCATAATCGGGCTTATCATGCGCTTTGGCGGAATGGAGGGTAAACCGGTCGCCGTTGGCCATTTTAAAATGGATATTGCTTTTGCTGTACCATTCTTTATTATAACCCCATTGAAGGTACATGCCCTGAAACCGTTTTTGTTTTTTTTGGGCCTGCAGCATACCGGGCAGGAGGAGTAAAATTGCGGTAAAGAGTTTCATAACCTGGTTTTGGGTAAAGGCAAAATTACGGGATTTATATATTTATTTTAATGCTGTTCGTGAACCATAAATGGTTTCAATTAGGTCTGCGTGGGAAAGCTGGAAGCTCTTTTGCAAGCTTTGGCCTGTTCTTGGGCATAGGTGTTGGCTAATATTGTTTATAGGCGTTTTTGTGTGCTTCTTTGATTTCATCTGCCAATGATTTTGGTTCAATTACTTTCATATTGTCGCCAAAGGAAAGCAATTCCATAAACAAGTCGTGAGTCAAATAAAGTTTGAGTTTAATTCTTGTTTCTTCGTCATTGTCCACTAAAACTTGTTGAGTTTCGTGTAAAGGCAATGTTTTGATGTATTTTCCTTGAAATGGGTCAAACGATAATATGATGTCTTGTGGTTCTTCGTCATTTGGGCTTATAATACCAAAGCAGTAGCGGTAACTTTGCTCGATGCTGTATTTGTCGGGGTATTGATAGGTTTGGTTAGTAATTTCAAGAGTTGTCAAGCGGTCAAGAGCAAAACTTTTGATGATATTATTATTGCTGTCTTTTGCCATGATATACCAACGATTTTTAAATTCTTTGAGCGCATAAGGTTCTGCCAAACGTTGGCTTGATTCTTCTTCCCAAAATTTTTGATAGGTGAATTTGATTTTAAGGTTGTTTTTAATGGCATGAAGTAAACCATATAAATTTTCAGTTCCCTGCGGTCTGCGTTTTTCCAGGTGAATGAAAGGCGTTAAGTCTTGTGCGAGGTTTAATGAATTGAACATATCAAAGGCTTCAATCATTCTTTGAAAATTCATATTTTCTGTTTCGCTTTGGCTGATGAAATAACCTTTGTTTGTTTTTGAATATTCAATGTCAATCCCAAAAACGTTTCTGATTTCCTTTATATCACGTTGCAAGGTTCGTTTTGAAAAACCTATTTGCAAATTATCGTCTTGCATTTGCAGATAGTCAAACTGATTTTCTATATAACTCTGTAATTCCTCATAAGTTGAGTATGGTTTTACTTTCAACTTTTTGAGAATTAGCAAGTATCTTGATATGTAGCCTCTTTTTGACAAATTAGTCGTGTTGATTTATCAGTTCTTGAATTTCTTCTTCATGTTTTTTGATTTGTTCTTCCCCCCATTTGTCATTTTCAAAACTTTCAAACATTAAAAGTCGTTTCAAACTTGAATTGTCATGTTGAAACATTTTCTTTTTGTCACTCGGATTTTCTTTGTTGCCTGCCGAATTTTGAGAAGTAGAAATTAAACACAAATTCCCAATTCCGTTGTAAACTTCTTCGTCAATAGAATATCGTTTGGCGTGTTCTTGCGAATACAAATGCTCTCTTGAATTTATTTGTCTAAATTTAAAATTATTGAATTGACTTTTCGATTTGTCAATTTTGCTTTTTAGTGATTTCAAATTTTCGCTCACTTCTTCTGTCTTGTAAAGCTTCCAAAGCAAAAAGTCAATAAAGTAAAGATTAAAAAGGCTAATATTCGGATATGATAACTTATCCTTCTTAAATTTGCTTTTGGCAATATCCCAAACTTTCTCTGTGTATTTTTCAACTTCAAAATCCGTATTTTTCAAAAGTTCTTGCAACCAATTATTATATGTGTTTGTAGAATCAGAATAATACAACATTACTTGAAGTTTTGTCAATTCTTCATCTGTTTCAAAAGTTTTAATGGTTGTTTCAAAATCGGTGTTTAACTTTCTAATTCCCCAATTTTGCTTGCTTTCATCTGCATCTGCCAAATCTTGTTTATTCACATATTTATCAAAAAAAGTTCTGTAATACAATAAATCAAAAATAAACTCTTTTGGGTCGGGTTTAATATTTTTAAATTGTTCCAAAAGTTTTTTGTCGTCAAGTGAAACTTTATCGTTTTTAATTTTCAAGACTTGCAATAGAAAATTCGGAAAATCAATAACGGATTTGTATTTGTCTTTAATGTATTTTTCTTCCTTTGGAAAGTCGGTTGGAATATTGTGGGTTTTAATTATTTCCAACAAAGTTATTGCTCCATTTTTATTGTCGTTTTCATTGGTGTTTTCTTTGTCATTTTCGTTGGTGTTATTACTGCAAAAAAGACCAGAAAAGTCTTTTGCATTTAATTCACCTTCCTTAGTAAACAGCTTAACTCTATCTTGTTTATCAAAATTAAAATAAACATAATCACTCATATCCGCACAAACATCCCAAATTTCAGCAAATTTATCCTGCTCTTTTCGTTTTTCTTCTTCATTTTCATTGGCAATATTTCCCATTAAAAGTGACTTCACAATTTCGTGTTTTTCCAACTGTTCACCACGATTGTTCATTATTTCAAAATAATGGTTCAAATCAGTATCTTCCGGAACTTCTACCCGAAAAAGATAAACATTTTCGTAAAAATTCTTGGCAAAAATTTGTACATCTTTTTCTCTTAATTCTTCTTGAATTATCTCAATGGCATCTTTGAAATTTCCTGTTCCCACAACGTTTAATTCATCTACTTGCTTTTGAAAATTCGATTTTTTGATGTTGTATAAATTTTCAATATAATGCTGCACTTTTTTTCGTGAATCAAATTTTAGATTTGGAACGGAAACTATATTGTCAATTTTTTCAGTCCAATTTTTCAAAACAAGATTTATCAGCGTAAGTGTTGTATGACGTTGTTGTCCGTCAATCAATTCAAAACTTCCGTTTTCTCGTTTGAAACAAACCAATGAACCAAGATAATACGATTTATTTTTTTTATTTTCATTTGAAAAAAACTCATCAATATCCTTGATTAACTTTGATATTTCAGCTTTCCTCCAAGCGTAATTTCGTTGGTAACGTGGAATGATATAATTATCATTCTCTAAAATTTCTTTTATATTTCTTACTTTATTTTCCATTTTAAATAAAAGTTTTTATTTTTTCTATACCCTTTACAAAATCAGTTGTTTCAAACTTGTAGGTTTTGTACTGATAATTTTTGAAAGCATCAGGACTTACAGAATTATTTATTTTCCTAAAAACTTGTTGTGCAGAACTATTCATAATTGTTTCTACTGAAATTCTTTTTTTATCGCAGCGAATTATATAAGCAAGTTTGTAAAATGCCTTGTAGAAATTTTCAAAGCCGTCAACATAGCCAAATTTATCAATGAATGTTATTAAAATATTTTCGTAAAGATTTTTTACTTTTTCATCTCTGCTACGCTACTAT
>JAFDZZ010000074.1 GCA_018266715.1 Bacteroidota bacterium | reverse complement strand
GCATTCAGCGCTTGCGACGTTATATAAATAAGCGACCGGTCCATAAAATTGTGCCATCCTTTTACGCCTGAAAAATTAAGGCCGTAAACCATTATGGCCGGTGCAAAACGGGCTATATTAACGGGTTTTAAAAACGAATTAAATCCTTCATCAGGCTCGTTTATTGGATTTAAAGTGATATTCATTGAAGATCCCTTTTCTTTAATCATAAAGCCGAAACTGATTAGTGCAGCGGGTAAAATCATTTTTTTGTAAACCCGGTGATCCACTTTATAATGTGCTGAAGGGGGTAAGCTGTCGGGTTTAATTTGCCCATAACCACAACCGAAAACCATAACAGTAACAGTAGCAAAAAGGAAAGATTTTTGGGCCATTTAAAAAGGTTTATCGGCCAAATAAACTGGGGTGTTTCAATTCTTCAAGAATGGGTTCAATTAAGCCGGGTTGCAAAGCGGTAATTAAAGCCAGCGTAAAGGCCAGGCCAAATAATGAGCCCCAAAGATGGGCATCATGATTAATATTATCGGCATTACGCTTGCCCATGTAAATACAATAAACAATATAGAGCACAGCATAAAGAGCCGCCGAAATTTTAATAGCGCCATAAATATAAATACTGCTCCAGGGATTAAACACAATGGCCGCAAACACAACGGCAGATACGGCGCCGGATGCGCCCAGGGAACGATAATTGGAATTATTCTTATGTTTTATATAACTGGGAATATCGGAAACAATTAACCCTAAAAAATAAAGTAAAAGATAAGAAACGCTTCCGCCAAGAATATATTCGGTAAAATAATATTCTACCGCCATGCCAAAAAAGAAAAGTGTAAACATGTTGAATATCAAATGTAAAAAATCGGCATGCAAAAATCCCGAACTGATGAAGCGGTAATATTGGTTTTCTCTTTTTACCAGGTAAGGATACATAATGGCTTTGTTGGCAACAGTGGCGTTATTAAACCCAATGAGCGAAACAATAACATTAGCAGCAATAAGTAAAATGGTAATGGGATAATTTGATAAATTCATGAACAATAGTTTGAAGATTGTAAAAATAACTTAAAGTAAACAATGCCGGTACTATTTATACAAACGGAAATTTAAGGGCGGGGTTAGTGATGGTATTTTTCATTTTTTAAGATGCTGCAGCACCGGTAAAGTTGTTCGGCCAGGATGAGCCTTGCTAATTGATGGGGAAACACCAGGCTGGAAAGGCTCCAGGTAAAGTTGGCTCTTTGCTGTATTCCTTTGCTAACCCCATAGGCGCCGCCAATTAGAAAAATGCAGGTTTTGGTACTATCATTTGCCCTTTGTTGAATAAAATTTGCAAGGGCCATATTATTTAACAACTTACCCCGTTCATCCAAAAGAATTAAGTAATCGTCTTTTTTTAATTGGGCTAATATAATTTCTTCTTCTTTTGTTTTTAATTCTTCCGGCTCAAGCCCGGCGGCATTTTTTGGCGAAGGAATAATTTTCCAATCGGCGCTAAAATAGTTGTTAAGCCTTTTGGTAAATAGTTCAATACCTTCTTTCACATAGCTTTCATGCGCTTTACCAATACTCCATAATTGAATTTTCATGGTTAAAAATAATTAATTATAAACGCTTTTTTAAACAATTTTTTATAGTAAAGTAATCAAAAAAAAACCGGGCAAAAGCCCGGTTGAAAGTTAGATTATTGAAATTAAATTAGAAGCCATGGCTTTCCAGCGAAAACAAAATTTGAACTTCATTGGCCGATAGGGCCTTGCTATAAACCCTGCATTCATCTAAATATCCGCTTAGGGAGTTCATCCAGCCGTTGGCGGTATGCGCATTATCATCGGGCCCGCCAAGGGTAAAGCTGTCAGCATCTCCAAAGTTGGCCTGGGTATTGAATGTGGTGTTAGCCGATTGGGGCAATGGTGCCCCGTCAACATACACTCTCAATGCGCCTGTGGTGCCATCGTAAGATACTGCAAGGTGATGCCATGCCGGTTCCAGCATTTTTGGCCATACCCTTCCGGCATCAAACCACTGATCCATTACACATACTTTACCATAACTATTGGCGCCTGTTTCGGATTCGTACAAAGTAAAGAATTTAGTTTGCTCCCAGGAGTAGCCGGCTTTGTTGAGTGAAAACGGAAAATAGGTAGAAGGCCCGGAGCTTAAACTGGCCGGTTGTTGTATCCAGCAGGAAATGGTAATGCTACCCAGGCCGGCAATGGTACTGGCCATATTGGTATTTACATAACCCGGTGTGGTTACCTGCACTGCTTTTCCTTTTAAGCCCGATGATACAAAGCTCACATTTGCGGCATTGCTTGCTGTACCTACTGTTCCACTTTCTGCATCGGTATAATTATCTTCAAAAGCCCAGTGGCCAACGAGGTTGCTTGCTGCTACATCATCGGCTGTTGGATAACCGGGAATGGGAACAAAGAACGATTTTTCTTCGCCATACACCAGGCCTTTTTCATTAATGGCATAAGCCCTGTAATAATAAGTAGAGAGGTAAGTAAGGCCGGAAACATTTAGGGCAAAATTTCCGGAAATGGCATATTTGGCCATTTTGTTATCGGAGGTATCTACACCGCTTTCGCTGCTGTAGCAAATACCCGATTCACTTACCATAGAACCCCCATCGCTGGTTATATTGCCACCCAGTGAAGCCGTAGTTCCCGTAACCACGGCATCGTTGGTAACAATGGTAGGCGCCGTTGCATTTACAGTAATGCCGGTATCAGCATCTGTCTTTTTACAGCCGTAAAAGGCTAAAGCCGAAGCCGTAATTAGTATTAAAAATTTATTTTTCATGTTTTTAAATTGAAGTATTAAAATGTTATTTGCCTTTACCCTGCAATACAATTAAGGATTGTAATTCGGTTGTTGATAAAGCTTTATCGTAAATCCTTACTTCGTCTATTTTTCCCCTTAAATAATCGGCCCAGCCTTGTGAGCCGCCGGCCGTGCCTAAACTGGGTGTACAGTTAAATTGCTCTGTGCCAAATATGAGTTTGGAAGCCGTGTTTTGAAATACCAGGTCGCCTAAACCGGCAGAAGTAGTGCTGGCAACAAGCCCACCACCCTGGTAAACCGAAAAGGTAGAAGTAGACGCATCATAAGAAAGGGCAATGTTTTGCCAGGCATTCCAGGGATTAGATAAAACCGGGTTGGTGAACCAAACTTCACTTTGGGCTTTTATATGCACTTTAAAGGTAGCGCTGTTTGCCGTACTTCCGTTTTCATAAAACATATCCAACGAACCCCAAAAATCATCATCTTTTGAGATGGTAATTGGTGTAATAATACCGCTGGTGTTTTGCGGGGTGTTAATCCAAAAATCAATGGTAAAGCTTTTTACATTTTTTATGCCTGCCGGTAAATCGCAAATGGCATAAGCATTGGCCCCGCCCTGCATGGCTTTGCCTACAAAGCCGGAAGAAAAGCTGGTGTTTACGCCTGTAGCTTCTGCCCCGCTAACACTGTCTTTATAGTGGCCTTCAAAAGCCCAATAGCCCACCAAATGGCCGGCGCCTATTTCGGATGATGATGCATACCCATTAATAGAGAATACCGGCTGGTACGATTTGGGATCAAACTCTTTATAGCATGATGAAAAAAGCAGGCCGCAAATGGCTAATGCAGGAAGCAGCGCTTTTTGGATCAATAATTTATTTTTCATAATAAGTGTTTTTATTTATTAATTATATCCTGGATTTTGTTGCAGCATACCGGCGCTTAAGTCAATTTCTTTTTGCGGTATGGGCCATACTTCATTTTTATTTGCTTGCCAGCCTAAAGGCCCAAATACGGCGCTGCCTCTTCCCTGGCGTATTACATCAAAGTATCTGCTGTCAAAATCCATACCCAGTTCCACCCTTCTTTCATGATAGATAGCGGTACGAATATCAGATTGATTGGTGGATGTAACTGCCGGTAAAGTGTTGGAGGGAGCGCCATTGGCAATGGCAAAATCCCTAGCTCTTTTACGCACCAGTTCCAATGATGCCAGGGCATTTGCGGTGTTGCCCAGTTCATTATTGGCTTCGGCATTCATCAATAATACATCTGCAAACCGTATTACCCTTATGTTTTGCTCGCTGCCTCCTGTAGTGGTATAAGAGGCAAAAGGCACATACGATTTATAATTATACATAGGGTTTGTGGCGTTTAACGGAATTAAATCGCCTTCGGCAGATGTAAGGCCACGAAATAAAATTGAACCGAATTTCCTGGGATCGTTGGGCTCATAAGCATCGGCCAGGCTTTGGGTAGGGGTATTAAAGCCCCAGCCATTGCCATCAAAAGAACCCCTGGCCTGCTGTATTTGGCAATATTGGCTGTTGGACGCCCCGGGTATATTGGGCAGGTAAGCGCATTGTATTTCATAAATAGACTCGGCGCAATTTTCACCCACAACCCTAAACATTTTTTCGTAATCGGCGTAAAGGCTGTAGCCCAGGCCCATCACCTGTTCACTGTATGTTTTTGCTTCGGCCCATTTGCTTTGATAAATTGCCACTTTTGTTAAAAGCGCTAAAGCGGCGCCTTTGGTTGCCCGGCCAACGTTGGCACCGGTATAAGAGGCCGGTAAGCCTGCTGCGGCTTCGGTGAGGTCGGCCTCAATGGCTGCCCATACTTCTGCTTTGGGGGTACGGGGTAAGTTATATTCACTGCCACTTGCCGGAACATGCAATCTTAAAGGTACATCCCCAAATGCCCGTACCAGCCTAAAGTAGGAATAGGCCCTTAAGAATTTTGCTTCCAGTAAATAACGGGCCTTAAGTGCACCATCCATATTAATATTGGGGATATTATCCAGTACCTGGTTGCAATAGTTGATTTGCTGGTACATCCCTACCCAAAAATCATTCACCCTGTCGTTGGTGGAGGTTACGGTATAGGCATCAAATTCATTCATAAATCCATAAGAGCCATCGGAGGGTTCAGTTCCGGTTGAAGCATCATCGGAACCTAAACTTTCCACCGCCATGCTGGCAAATGCTGAAAACGTCCAGCCACGGGTGTTGGCATACATGGCATTAACGGCTGCCGTGGCATCTTCCTGCGTTTGCCAAAATTGGGTTACCGGTTGCTGCGCCTGCGGGGGAACGTCTAAAAAATCTTTCTTACATCCTGTTACCAGCAGGGCTGCCGATAACAAGCTGAGCAGATAAGAAGTCTTTACTTCCCAATTTCTGTTTATTATTTTCATGATAATATTTTTTTAAAAATTAAAAAGTAAGGTTTACGCCAAAATTATAAGTTGCATATAAGGGATGCACTTGTTGGTCAATACCCGACCTTGAAGGTGAGCTTGCCGGTACTTCAGGAGTAAAGCCCCTGTAAGAGAACCAGGTGAAAGGGTTTTGTGCATTTACATATACTCTTAATTTTGAAATACCCGTACGTTTTAGTCCGGAAAAAGTATAACCCAATTGTGCATTTCTTACTCTAAAGTAGCTTCCGTCTTCTACATAAAATGAACTGGTTACACTGCTATTGCCGGATGTAGCTACAGATGGATAAGTGTTGGAAGTGCCTTCTCCGTGCCAGCGGTTATCATAATAATCTTTGGTATAATTTTCACCGCCATACCTTAAGGCAAAATTTCCATTGTAAATTTCTACGCCTTGCACACCCTGGAAGTCGAGGGTGAGGTCAAAGTTTTTATAACCTACTGTAGTGTTGATACCATATATCATCCGTGGATTGGGGTTACCCAATATCACCCGGTCTTTATCATCTATTGCGCCATCGTCGTTTACATCTTTAAATTTAAAATCGCCGGGTTTGGCGCCGGGTTGTATTACTATACCACCGCTGTTTTTATAATTGGCAATATCTGCCGCAGATTGGAAAATACCAACCACCTGCCTGCCATAAAACTGGCCGATGGGCTGGCCTACCATGGTACGGGATATAACGCTTGTACCCAGGTATTGGTAAATGGGGTTACCGCCGGTACTTACCGATGAAACTTTATTTTTATTAAATCCTGCATTGGCACTTACGGTGTAATTCCAGTCTTTATTGATATCATCTTTCCATGTGAGGGCCAATTCTAATCCTTTATTTAAAAAATTGGCCTGGTTGCCAATGATGGTTCCGCTGCTGGTACCTACCGAACCTAAAACCGGGATATCAAAAATGGCATTTTTGGTTTTGCGGCTGTACCAGTCAATTTCTGCATAAAGGCGGTTATCGAGCATAGAGGCTTCAACACCAATATCTATTCCTTCTCCCAGTTCCCAATCGGTTTTGGGAGTTACTACCGAGTTGATGCTGGCGCCAATACCTGTTGTACCATCGCCACCCACATATACCAACTGACCGGTTTGAGAAGCAGTAAGTACGGAGAGATTTGCCGGAACACTCATGTTACCAATTTTTCCCCAGCTTCCCCTTAGTTTAAGGTTGTTGAAAATTTTCTGGGTTTCCATGAATTTTTCGTTGCTGATTACCCAACCCAATCCAATGGAAGGGAAATAGCCCCAGTTATTGCTGAATTTTGAAGACCCATCAGCCCTTAATGATGCCGTTACTAAATATTTATCGGCAAAGGCATAATTAATTCTTCCAAAATAAGAAGCCACCCTGTTGATGGAGCCTGCGTCGGATACCGTCATGGTATCACTTCCTAAGGCAAAGTACTGTCCGCCATTAAAATCGGGTACACCCCTTAGATAAGCATTCAGTCCATAAAATTTATATTCCTGCGCTCCCTGTCCGGCTAATATTTTAAAGGAATGATCGCCAAATCTCCTGTCGTAAGTGAGGGTATTTTCAATAATCCAGTTGCGGTTTTCTCCTCGGTTCCTGTTTAAAGCGATAA
>JAFDZZ010000073.1 GCA_018266715.1 Bacteroidota bacterium | reverse complement strand
GAATGGTTTTTAAATACCGAAAGGAGCAATAACCCCGCTATTGAGTTTCATTTCAGCAGCGAAATTCACAAATAAAACCAATTGTGAATTAATTCTTTAGCCCGGAATTTTATACTGGTCTTAAATTTGCTGCTTAAGGTTTGCAGGGCGTTTCCTGCTGGTGTATAAATTCAGCTATTATGAAAATATTCCTTAGTTTACTTTTGATGATGATCACATTGCCGTCTATGGCCCAACTGAAAGCTACGGCCCGCTGCCCAGAGATGCTGGTAGATATTTTAGACGGGCATATTAACCGGGTTTCTCCAAAATTTACAGCCGGTGAAATTAAAAAAGTATTTCCCTGCTATACCAGCGAAGTAGAAAAAACCGACACCACGGCCTGTGCAGGCGTTTTTATTAAAGACAAAGGCCTGTCATTTTTTACCGACAGGAATTATATTGAAATTACAGATGTATATAAAGGTAAAATGGAACCTGCGGTGATGGGGGCCCAACGAGGAAGCCTTTTTAAATTTTTGGGTAACCCTTCCATAAAGGATGATACCTGGGATGCCTTTATTACCCGGTATGGTACACTGATTTTATATTATAATACGGCCGGCAAAGTAAATAAGATACAAATGAGCAGCAAGTCGGCAGACTATATTAAATTATGTAATTAATTTTAGGATATCCCCGTATAGTTTTGGGGTGTAATGGATTTTAATTCTTTTTTTAGTGCTGCGCTTACCTTAAGTTTTGCAATGAATTGATGCATGGTTTTTTTATCAATGGCCTGTTTTCCCCTGGTTAATTCTTTAAGCGCTTCATACGGTTGCGGATAGTTTTCCCTGCGTAATATGGTTTGAATGGCTTCGGCCACCACAGCCCAGTTTGCTTCAAGGTCGGCATTTAATTTTGATGCATTTAAGATGAGTTTGTTCAATCCTTTTTCAATGGATTTAAGGGCTATACTTGAATGGGCAACCGGTACCCCAACATTTCTTAAAACCGTACTATCGGTTAAATCCCGCTGTAACCGGGAGATGGGAAGTTTGGCCGAAAGGTGCTCCAGTAGGGCATTTGCAAGGCCAAGGTTGCCTTCGGCATTTTCAAAATCAATGGGGTTTACTTTATGGGGCATGGCGCTGCTGCCTACCTCGCCTTTTTTGGTTTTCTGTTTAAAATAATCCATGCTGATGTATTGCCAAACATCACGGCAAAAATCTATAAAAATGGTATTGATGCGTTTAATGGCATCAAAATGGGCAGCCAATGTATCGTAATGTTCAATTTGCGTAGTATATTGTTGCCGCTGCAAGCCCAGTTTATCTTCCAGGAAATCATTGGCAAATTTTTTCCAGTTGTACTTTGGAAAAGCAATATGATGGGCATTGAAATTTCCTGTGGCGCCACCAAATTTTCCCATAAAAGGGATATAACTGAAAAGCTGAACCTGGTTTTCGATGCGCTCTGCAAAAACCATTAATTCTTTACCCAAAAGAGTGGGAGAAGCCGGTTGGCCATGCGTACGGGCAAGCAGGGGAACATTTTTCCAAACATGGGCAAGCTTCATAATCTGTTGCTGCAGGTTCAACACATCGGGAAGGTACTGCTGCTCCATGGCATCTTTCCACAGCATAGGGAAAGCCGTATTATTAATATCCTGGGAGGTAAGTCCAAAATGCACCCATTCTTTTAATTTACCTTCTCCCAACTGCTCCAGTTTATCTTTAAGAAAATATTCTACAGCCTTTACATCATGGTTGGTAACGGCTTCGGTTTGTTTTATTTTTAAGGCATCTTCTTCACTAAACGCATCGGCCAGTTTTTTTAATGCCGTTTTGGATGAGCCATTGAGCTTAAAGAATTTTTTTTCGGCCAGGAATAAAAAATATTCCACTTCTACTTTTATCCTGTACTTAATTAAAGCGTATTCCGAAAAATATTCCTGTAACGGAGCGGTATTTTTATGATACCGGCCGTCAATGGGCGAAATTGCAGTTAATGGCGATAAGGGCATATGGTTATATGAAGTAAATTTGCACAAATTTAAATGAAAGCATTTGGACAGAAAAATAAGGATAGGCGCAGTAAGCTACCTCAATACCAAACCCCTTTTATACGGGTTTGAAAAAGGGCTTTTAAGCCGGGAAACCACGCTCAGCACCAATTACCCTTCTGCATTAGCCAACCAATTATTAAAGGATGATATTGATGTAGGGCTCATTCCCGTGGCAGCGCTTCCGGCGCTTAAAGAAAGGCATATCATCTCGGAATATTGCATTGGGGCCAGTAAGCCGGTGGGTAGTGTTTGTATTTTTAGCGAGGTACCCCTTACCGAAGTAAAGGAACTTTATTTGGACTATCAAAGCCGCACTTCGGTGGCGCTAGCCAAAATTTTATTAAAGCAATATTGGAAAACCTCCCCAAAATTACTTGCCGCTCATGAAGGCTATGAACAACAATTTGGCGGCACTACGGCAGCATTGATTATTGGAGACAGGGCGTTGTACCGTTTATCGGCTGTAAATTATGTTTATGATCTTGCAGAGGCCTGGCAGCAAATGACCGGCCTGCCCTTTGTATTTGCCGTGTGGGCTGCCAATAAACAATTACCTTCTGCATTTATCCATGCCTTTAATGAAACTACGGGGTTAGGGTTAAAGCACATCCCGGAAATAGTTGCAGCAAATCCGTTTGACGCTTATAACCTGCATACTTATTTTACCCAAAATATAGATTACCGGATGGATGAAGCCAAAATGCAGGGCCTAAAATTATTTTTGGAGATGATTTAAGAATTTATCTTAGCAGGATAACATTTCCCTTCCTGGAAAAATAGCCGCAACCCGTTTTCCCGGTTACCTGGTAAACATATGTGCCGGCATCGGCAGGTTGCCCATTAATTTTTCCATTCCAGCATATTGCAGGGTCATTGGTTTCAAATACTTTATTTCCAAAGCGGTTGAATACAATAAACTTAAATTCTGTTATGGATGTAAATCCCCAGCTTTTTATTCCAAAACATTCATTTCGGCCATCATCATTGGGGGTAAAAGCGTTGGGTAGTTTATAATCATTAATGTTAATGGCTACTACGGCAACCAAAATACTGTCTTTATTGATGCAGCCTTTTTCATCGGTACCCGTTAAAACATACCAGGTATTATTTTTTGGACTTGCCTGGGTGATTGCTGCCTGGCTGTTGCTTAATGTTGCGGCGGGTTGCCATAGGTATTGTGCAGCGCCTGTGGCCATCAAATTAGCCGTTAAACTGGCGCAGGAAATATCATTTGACTTAATAGCTTTTACATTGGGCAATGGATTTACGATTACCTGAACATTAAAAATACTGTCTTTGTTACAACTTAAATCAGTAATGGTAAGTTGAAAAAATTGTGATGCAGGTGCTGTTGCAATTGGATTAATAATATTCGGGTTTGATAAGTATGGTGATGCAGCCCAGGTATAGCTTACGCCGGAAGTGCCATTGGCGCCATCCAGCATTACAGATTCATTGAAGCATAATTCCTTTTGAGGAGGCTGGTTGAAAACCAGGGGAGCTTTTACAAATATGTTTACCGTGTCTTTATGGGTGCAGCCATTGGCGCCGGTTCCTGTTACATAAAGAATATGGTTTCCAACGGTTGAATTAAATACAGGGTTCGGTATATTGGGGTTACTCAATCCAGTGGCCGGGCTCCAGGAGTATGAAATAGCACCGGATGCAGACAAATTTAGAAATTGGTTTTGGCAAATAACGGTATCGGCATTGGCTTTAACTACAGGCGCAACTTTCACCGTAATGTTAATGGTGTCTTTTCCGATACAGTTTCCTATACTTGTTCCGGTAACATAATATACATAAGTTCCCGCTGTATTGCCGGTGAATGTTGGGTTTGAAATATTGGGGTTGTTCAATCCTGTAGCCGGGCTCCAGGAGTATGTTGCGGCACCACTGCTATTCAATACAATTTGCGTTCCCGGGCAAATAGATGAGTCTGCAATGCTGTTTACAGAAATTGATGAGCTCACGGTGATGTTAATGGTATCCCGGGCCGAGCAACCATTTGTACCGGTTCCTTCCACATAATAAACATAGTTGCCGACAGTGCCGTTAAATGTTGGATTGGCAATATTGGGATTGCTTAATCCTGTAGCCGGGCTCCAGGAGTAGGTAGCAGCACCACTGGTATTTAATACAATAGTTTGGGTATGGCAAATACCGGTATCGGGCAAGGTTTGCACTAAGGGCAATGGCTTTACAATAATGTTTATAGTATCTTTTGCGCTACAACCGTTTGCTGCCATTCCGGTAACATAAACCTGCTGCGATGATGTGCCTGTAAAAAGAGGGTTATTTATATTAGGATTGTTTACTGCCGTTGCTGGGCTCCAGGAGTAGGTTGCAGCGCCGTTTGTTGTCAAAACCAAAGTATCGTTTTGGCAAATGGATGTATCTGCAATTGATAGCACAGTAGGTAAAGGTTTGGCAACAATATGGATGGTATCTTTTTTGCTGCAACCATTTACATCGGTACCTGTAACGTAAAAAATATAATTGCCAGTAGCCGTTGCGGTAAAAACAGGGTTTGAAATATTAGGGTTACTCAATCCGGCCGTTGGAGACCAGGAATAAGTTGCTGCACCGGTTGTTGTAAGGGTTATGGTATTCTTTAAACATACGGCCGTATCTGCAAGTGTGGTAACATTGGGTAAATTATGAACCGTAACCATTACGGTATCTTTTGCCACACAACCATAAGTATTGATGCCGGTTACAATATACTGTTGTGAAGTAGCAGGATTGGCAATAGGATTGGCAATACTGGGATTGCTTAAACCGGTTGAAGGCGACCATGAGTATGTTTGTGCCCCGGTTGCATTTAATGGTACCGCTTGGTTTTTACAAATAGCCGTATCATTAGAGGCTGTAATATCCGGGTTGTTTACGGTTACAATTACGCTATCCTGTTTAATTGCAGAAGTTGCAAACCCAATATCATCCAGTGCAAAATCATTTCCCTGCACCAGTGTGTTTTTATTGATGATGGAAATAATTGCAGTGGTATTGCTGCCCGAATTCCAGGTGGTATAAAACTGCGACCAGGTACAGGTGGGCAAGCTGGCCGTTATTAAATTTCCTACTTCGTTTCCATTAATGGCAAAACCCAGTTGGGCCGGATTGGCAGGGTTTAAAGCCTGTATCCATGTGGTAAAAATATAGTTGGTATTGGGTGTAACGGCAATACTTTGTTTCCATACTTCAAGGTTGGGTGTTGGTGACCCGTTTACCAGCAGCATATTGCCATTGCTACCAGTATGGTCAGTACAATTACTTAAAGCGCCATTCCATGCCTGTGGGTTGTTGCCAACAAAATATTCTCCTTCGGTGGTATTGTTACTTACATAGCTATATTGTGAAGTAAACCCGCTATTGCCCATTGAAAAGTTTCCGTTTGTAATTAAATTATTTCCGGTAACCAGGGCATTGAGATAATAAGTGGTGCTTTGGGCAGGCGTTGCCACTGGGTTTTGAACACTGGTACTGCTAAGGCCGGTTGCAGGGTACCAGCAATATTCCAACGCATTTTGCGACTGTAATTGTAACGATGCATTTGGGCATATTGTGGTGTTTATAGTGGATATGAGCGCCGGTGCAGGTACTGTTGAAATATTTATTGATTTTGTAAGGGTATCGCTGCAGGTACCCATATTTTGTATTAACTGAACATTATAGGTGCCGGGTAAATTATAGGTATGATTAGTATTTAAAGAACCCGAATGTGTACCACCATCTCCAAAACTCCATTCAATGCCGGTGCTGCCGGTTGTGTTGCTGCTAAAAGAAACCGCATAAGGGTTGCAGGTGTTTTGTTGAAAACTAAAATCCTGGTGATTGGTACATTGAGGTAATATAGTAATGCAGGAGTCGGCAATAAAATTACATTGCGGTACGGTGGCATTTATGGAAGCAGCGCCCACCAAAACACCGTTAAAAGTTGCATTGCCTTGTTTATTTAAAAGATTTTCAAAAGTATAATAAGCCAGTAGCCCGGGCTGGGTAGTGGGCGATGGCAAAGAGCTATTCATGTACTGCCTAATTTCTGCCTGGGTGCGGGCCACATTCCAAATGCGGATTTCATTCATATAACCTGTAAAATTTTCATTTACATTTTGTGGCGGATAGGCTCCAATGAACGTAGGCCAGTTATTTTGCACCAGGTTACCGGTTGCCGGTATTTTATTGAGTAAATAACCATTGCGGTAAAACTTTAGCCAGGAACCATCATATACAAAGGCAAAATGATAAACTTTGTTGGGTATATTATTGCAAGGCGATAACACACTAAAAAAACCATCGCTGGTAGTGAGTTGTGCACTATAAGGCCTTAATATGTAATTA
>JAFDZZ010000072.1:9680-21445 GCA_018266715.1 Bacteroidota bacterium | reverse complement strand
GGCTATTTTTCCAAATACGCTCCAGTTCACTTTTTAAAGTGCCGTAATATTTACCTTCATATACCATTTCCCATTCGGCAAAATCTTTGGCTTTTATTTTTTGCTTAAATTCTTCTTCACTCATAAAATAATAATCCACCCCGTTTTTTTCATAACTCCTGGGCTGGCGAGTGGCCGCCGAAACGGAAAAAGCCAATTGGGGAAATTTTTGCAAAAGGTGATGGGTGATGGATGTTTTACCGGCCCCGGAGGGAGCGGTAATTATGAGTATTTTGTGAAACTGCTCTGCCATGTGCAAAGAAAAGAAAATTCAATTAAACCGGCATAAAATAAAATACCCCGGAAAATTTCCGGGGCAGTAAAAATTTTTCAAAGAATTAAAGCTTTACGGTCTTTTCTTCTTTGTCGCCATGGCAACTTTTTTTGCAATCTTTTTTCTCTGCTTTGCTCATTTTACTGCAGCAGGATTTGCCTTTGGCACACTTTTTCTTTTTGCCTTTATCTGCCATAGCAACACCGGTTACCATAAAAAAGGCAGCAGCTAATAAAAATACTTTTTTCATACTTCAATAATAATTTTTTGTATTGTACAATGCTCAAATGTACTCAATCAGCGGTAAAAAAGAGAAGAATCCTGTTAAAAAAAATAAAAAGACTTAAAGGTATTTTTTACTTATTGAGCCAGCTAAATGGGCTTTTAGATTAACTTTGCCTCCCATAAGCTCTAAGTGATTGAAATACAGGCACCTTTTTTTTGATTTAGACCATACTTTATGGGATTTTGACCACAATGCACGGATTAGCCTCCGGCAAATTTTTGGCTTGTACCAGCTTGAAAAAATTGCTTCTTTCCAGGATTTTTACCGCAATTACCTGCTGCATAATGCGGCCCTTTGGGAAAAATATGAAAAAGGGCTTATTAAAGCCGATGAGCTAAAATGGAAAAGGATGTGGCGAACGCTTTTGGATTTTAAAGTAGCCGATGAACCTTTGGCAAGAAAACTGAGCGAAAGTTTTTTAGAAATTTTGCCCGATCAAAAAAATGTATTTCCCCACACTTTTGAAATATTGGGTTACCTGCAACAAAAAAATTATCAACTGCATTTAATCACCAATGGCTTTGAAAAAACGCAATGGCGCAAGCTTAACAGCAGCGGCCTCCATAAATTTTTTACCCGGGTAATTACCTCCGAAGCCAGCAACAGTATAAAACCTAATAAAGAAATATTTGACTACGCACTACAAGCTGCCGGCGCAGGGCTTACAGAAAGCATTATGATTGGCGATAACCCCGAAACCGATATTAAAGGCGCTTTAAACGCAGGGTTAGATGCCGTTTTTGTAAACCACATTAATGTTGCAACGGATATAAAATCCACTTTTACAGTTACACACTTACAGCAGTTGGAAGAAATTTTTTAGCTGTTCTTTCTCACAATATCCGCTCCCAGGTTTCTTAAGCGCTCATCTATATTTTGGTAGCCACGGTCTATTTGTTCTATATTTTGAATGCTGCTTTTGCCTTGTGCGCTAAGCGCTGCTATGAGCAAAGCCACGCCGGCCCTTATATCGGGGCTGCTCATGGTAATGCCCCGGAGTTGGGTTTCTCTTTCCAGCCCAATTACTACGGCCCGGTGTGGATCGCATAAAATAATTTGTGCGCCCATTTCAATGAGTTTATCGGTAAAGAACAATCGGCTTTCAAACATTTTTTGATGGATGAGTACGCTGCCTCTTGCCTGTATGGCGGTTACTAAAACAATGCTCAGTAAATCTGGTGTAAAGCCCGGCCAGGGATGGTCGTAAATGGTGAGTACACCACCATCTAAATATTTTTGTATTTCATAAATTTCCTGAGCAGGCACATGAATATCATCTCCGTTAAACTCCATTTTAATACCCAGTTGCTGAAATTTTTCGGGTATCATTCCCAACTCCTTTACCCCTGCATTTTTTATGGTAATATCGCTTTGCGTCATGGCTGCAAGGCCAATAAAACTGCCCACTTCAATCATATCGGCCAGCAAGGTATGTGTTGTTCCGTTTAATTTTTCTACACCATGTATCTCTAACATATTACTGCCAATACCTTCAATTTTTGCACCCATGTGGTTGAGCATTTTGCAAAGTTGCTGCAGGTAAGGTTCGCAGGCTGCGTTGTAAATGGTAGTTGTACCTTCTGCCATTACTGCGGCCATAAGTATATTGGCGGTGCCGGTTACACTGGGTTCATCCAGCAACATATAGGCGCCTTTTAAGCCGGGTGTTTGCAGGGTAAAATATCCTTCGCCTTCGGTATAAGAGAAGGAGGCGTTTAATTTTTCAAAGCCTATAATATGTGTGTCTAATCTCCTTCTTCCAATTTTATCCCCTCCGGGTTTTGGTAAATAGGCTTTTTTAAACCTTGCCAGCAGTGGACCGGCAAGCATTACAGAGCCTCTTAGCCGGGAGCTTTTTTTGTGAAATTCTTTACTGCTTAAGTAATCAACATTTACCTCATCGGCTTTAAAGCTGCAAGTATGCCGGTCTATGCGGTTTATTTTCACCTGCATTTCCCCAAGCAATTCTATTTGCAGGTTTACATCAATAATGTCGGGAATGTTTTTAATAATTACTTCTTCGCTGGTAAGCAATACTGCGCTTATAATTTGCAAGGCTTCGTTTTTAGCGCCTTGCGGAGTAATTTCACCCGAAAGGGTTTTGCCACCTCGTACTTCAAATATTCCCATTGGATGTAAGGTTGAAAAAACAGTTTAATATTTCAGCACGAAAATAAGAAGCTTCGCACTTAAAAAATAAAAAAGGCCTGCACAATGTGCAAACCTTTAAAATATTTTTAACCGAATAATTTATTGAATATTACCGCTGCCATCGAGCCTGTACAGCCATACATCATCCCCACCATGATTTACGCCAAAAACGTTACCACTATTGGAACTGTTGGTATAGCCGGTAAGCACAAAGCCCCCGTCTGATGTTGATCTAACATCATAGGTAACATCATCGCCTGTGCCACCCAGTAGTTTATTCCATTGCAGCGTTCCGGAACTGTTTATTTTTATTACCCAGGAATCGGTTGCGCCATGTGTAGTTTCGGTAACATCGCCGGAGGCTGAAGACAATGATTCGCCGGCTATGATATAATCGGTTCCACTTTGAACCACAGACCAGGCCACATCATCATCAGAACCACCTTTTAAGGTTGTCCAGGATACGGTGCCGGTAGTGCTTAATTTGGCAATTAAATAATCAGAGCCACCATTTGTGGATCCGGAAATATTTCCACCGCCCGTAGAGTTGGATTCACCAACAATAAGGCTGCCATCAGAAACCGTAACTAATGAATAGGCATATTCTTCTGCATTTCCGCCTACAAGCCTGTTCCAGCTTAATGTTCCTGTAGAAGTGAGTTTTATTACCCAAAAATCAGTAAGGCCATTAAGTACACCGCTTACATTTCCATTTGCGCTGGAAGAGCTGTACCCGGCCACTACATAACCATTGTCGCTGGTCACTTCTTTTATGCTGTAAGCCCTTTCTTCACCATTGCCACCCAATAAACGGTTAAAGGTAATTGTGGTTCCGGTTGCATTGAGTTTTACCACCCAAAAATCGGTAAGGCCATGATTGGTTTCGGTTACATCTCCGGTGCCGGAAGATTCGGAATAACCGGCAACCACTATTGTACCGTTTGCATTTTCATTTACTGATGTAGGTACATCATCCTGGTCGCCACCCAGCAACCTGTTCCAGGTAATATTTCCTGAACCGTCTAATTTTACAACCCAGTAATCGGTTAAGCCATTGCTGGCTTCGGTTACGTTGCCATTAGCGCTTGAGGTAGAGCTGGCGCAAAATATAAAGCCCCCATCTGCAGTTGGCCTAAGTTCTGCCAGTTGTTCATCACCAACGCCACCATAAACACGGTTCCATAAAATATTTGCGCTGGCATCCAGGCGTATAATCCAGCAATCGTAACCACCATGGTTGCCAGGGGTTACATCGCCATTAGCAGAGGAACTGGTTGTAGCGCCAATGATAAAGCCACCATCGGCAAGTTGTTGAACGGAATAGCCCCTGTCTTCCTGGTTACCGCCAAGCAAAGACCGGGTAACGATGCTGGATGGCCCGCCGGTGCATAAATTGATCCAGGCAGAACCATTGTACATTTCCAGGCAGGAAACACTGGTATTATAAATTAATAACCCCGCTGTTTTGTTTGGCATAGCATTACGCTGGGCAGTAGATAACCTGGGAGGAAGCAATCCTTTATCGGTGCTGGAAACGTCAAGCGCTGCTGAAGCATCGGGAGAATTGGTGCCAACACCTACATTGTTTTGACCAAGGGCAGTGTGCATGGTTAGCATAAATAGTGCACACAAAACGACATGAGTAAATCTTTGCATAAAAAATGCGAATTAATTTTTTAATTAAAACAATAAAAATATTGGACTACTAAGTGGTTTGTCAGGTATTAAAGAGAAAAAATAAATGGATTAATTCGGACGTAAGGGCGAAAATAGTATTTTTGAATGGTAAATACAAGTAAAAGTAAAAAAATGAGTTATATAGCCTCCATTAATGCCCGTCAAATACTCGATAGCCGTGGCAACCCCACTGTAGAAGTGGATATTTTAACCGAAAATGAACGACTGGGCCGTGCTGCTGTACCCAGTGGCGCCAGTACCGGTATTCATGAAGCGGTAGAGTTAAGGGATAATAATAAAAAATATTATGGTGGAAAATCGGTATTAAAAGCCGTTAAAAATGTAAATACCATTATTGCCGATAACCTGCTGGGTTGGGATGTAGCCGATCAAACCGGCATTGATGCGGCCTTGCTTACGCTGGATGGTACGGAAAACAAAGCCAGGCTTGGCGCAAATGCACTTTTAGCCGTAAGCCTTGCCGTTGCAAAAGCCGCAGCGCTTGAAGCCAACCTTCCGCTTTACCGCTATATTGGCGGCACCAATGCAAAAGTGCTGCCCATTCCCATGATGAATATTTTAAACGGTGGCGCCCATGCCGATAATAAAATAGATTTCCAGGAATTTATGGTAATGCCTGTTGGCGCTTCCAGCTTTAGCGAAGGCCTGCAATGGGGTGTTGAAATTTTTCATGCCTTAAAAACCGTTTTAAAAAAGAAAGGTTACAGCACCAATGTGGGCGACGAAGGCGGCTTTGCGCCCAATATCCAAAGTAATGAAGAAGCCATTGAAACCGTACTTACTGCCATACAAGCGGCAGGGTATAAGACCGGCTCACAAGTTGCCATTGCCATGGATGCTGCCAATAGTGAATTATGGAATGCCAAAGAAAAAAAATACATTTTTCATAAGAGCGATGGCAAAAAATTAAGCAGTGAGCAACTGGTAAAATATTGGGGAGGCTGGGTAAAAAAATACCCGATTATCTCCATTGAAGACGGCATGGCAGAAGACGATTGGAAAGGATGGAAAATGCTTACCGATGCCATAGGCAGTAAATGCCAGCTGGTAGGTGATGACCTTTTTGTTACCAATGTAAAGCGCTTAGAAAAAGGCATCAATGAACATATTGCCAATGCTTTGTTGGTAAAAGTAAATCAAATAGGCACGCTTACCGAAACCATCAATGCGGTAAGCCTTGCTCAAAACAATGGCTTTAATACTATTATGAGCCACCGAAGCGGTGAAACCGAAGACAGTACCATTGCCGATTTGGCCGTGGCATTAAACTGCGGTCAAATAAAAACCGGCTCGGCCAGCAGAAGCGATCGCATGGCTAAGTATAACCAACTTATTCGTATTGAAGAAATATTGGGCGACAACGGGATGTATCCTTCAGGTAAAATCAAATTCGGCAAATAAACTACCGGCTTTACATTTCCTTTTTTTACCACTAACTTTACGGCAATAAAGCCCTGTTCTGCAACGTTAGCAGGATAGATTTGTTATATCATTAACCTAATTTTTCAAGCATGAAGAAGATTTACACCTTTCTCCTTTTTTGTAGTATTGTTTCCCACGGTTTTTCGCAACAGGTTTTGCACAAGCCATTTATACCCGCAAATGATAAATGCGGATTTAGTTTAGAGATGGAAAAAAACCGAACCCACGGTTTTAACGACGCCGCTTATGAAGCAGAAATGCAAAGGCTGATAAACGAATGGAAACAACTCAATAATTTTGGGCCACCCACTACCATTTATACGGTACCCATTATTTTTCACGTTATTTATGATGGTAATACAGAAGGCACCGTAGGAACAGGAGCTAATCTTACCGAAGCTATTGTAAATGCCCAAATACAACAACTCAACCAGGATTTTGCCAATCTTTCCGGATCGGGATATGGCTCAGCAACAGATTTAGGCGTAAGGTTTGTGGCCGCAAAAGTTGACCCATTAGGTAATATGCTTTGCGAGCCTGGTATTGAAAGAATTAACTGGAGAAGCCGGTCCGGATGGCAGGATCCATCTGCTTTAAGCAGCACTAATGCAGTGATGAATCATTTTGATGCAGTAGTAAAACCTCAAAGCTACTGGGACCCGTACCGGTATGTAAATGTATGGCTTGCGGATTTTTCCGGCAGTGGCCTTTTGGGCTACGCAACCTTTCCTGCCATGAGCACTTTACCGGGGTTAAGCAATACGGAAACCGACCAAACCGCCGGCGTAGTGGTAATGAGTGGAAGTGTAGGAAGCTTATTGAACCCGGGCACAGCATCGCCCTACCAATATGGAAGAACTTTAACTCATGAACTGGGACATTTTTTTGGCCTGCGTCATATTACAGGTGATTCTAACTGTGGAAATGACTATTGCGCAGATACACCTCCTCAAAATGCATTAACCAGCGGATGCCCTACCCCGGGTGCCTTAAACGGCTGTACGCCATCAGTACCAAAAATGTTTGAAAACTACATGGATTACAGTAATGATATTTGTCTCAATACGTTTACATTAAATCAGTCGGAGCGCTGCCAGGTCGTAATGCTCAACAGCCCAAGAAGAAAAGAATTGCCTTCTTCCACAACGGGAACATCTCCAATGCCCAACCGTATTTTCTTTAAAGGCGGACAAACATTAATAAGTGAGGCAGCTACAGGAGCTTGCCCAAGATATAAAGATTATACCATAACCGTGGGGGTTGAATCTGCCGCAAACGGTAATGCAACATTAAGCTTATCCAGGGCCGGTACGGCAACCGATAATGCCGATTATCAAATTACGCCTTCATCGGTAAATTATACCAATGGCGATGCTGCTGATAAAATTTTCACCCTTCGGGTTTTTGATGATGCCTTAACCGAAAGCGCCGAAACGATTACCCTTAGTTTTAACATCAGCGGCACAGGTGTTCAGCAATCTCTTTTATGTGCATCAGCCAATCAAATAACCCTTACGTTGCAGGATGATGATTATAATTACAGCATCAATAACCTAACCCCTTCGGTAACCCTGCTTTCGGAAAATTTTGGCACCACTACAGGCAGTAACCAGGTTCCGGCAGGATGGGCAACCAGCAATGCTTCCGGAACATCTACCACCAATAAATGGGTAGGTAATAATGCCGGCGCCTCCACTTATGGCTTTACCGGTAATACCCTGCACATTTCCAATGGCAGCACAACGGCCGTAAATAACGGCACAGCGGCAATGGCTTACTCCAACACTGCAACCGGCACCGATGCCAGGGCTGTTACCCCGGTACTAAATGCAGCCGGCCTTAAAGACATTTCGGTTTCCTTAAAATTTGTTAGTAATGGAGAAATCAATTCCGGAACTTATTATGATTTTGGGCTGGTATATTACACACTTGATGGCAGCAATTATTCCATCCTCACCGTTTTAAATAATGATGTTTACCTGCAAGGTATTACTACCGCCACTGCATTAAACTTCAACTTACCGGCCGGTACTATTGGCACCAGTAATTTGAGGCTTTTGTTCCGCTGGATTTCAGACAATTCAGTAGCAACCCAACCTCCTTTTGCCATTGATGATGTTGTAATAACCGGAAAAAATGTAACGGTAGAGAGCCAGCTTAATCATACCGCCACCGAAAATATTTTATCTACATCAGGAACCAGCACATTCTATAGCACAAACGATGGCCAGGTTATTGCTAAATTAAGCAACCCTTCAGAAGCCGTTGGCTGCCTTAGCTCCACCATTACGCAAGCCGGAAACAGTAATATTTCATTATCCACCACAGCGGCTACTTATCTCCGCAGTGAAAAAGTAGTGAATATTTCTCCTGCCATTGCCAATACTACGGCAAGCTATAATGTAACCCTATATTATACGGCTGCCGAACTCGCCGTTTGGGGCGCTAATTTTTCTAACCTTAAATTGATGAAGGTTAAAAACGGCGTAAATCTTGGCACACTAATTAACAGCGCCGATGCCGAAGTGGTAAATGCGGTAATTGATGATCAACGGGCAACAAAAGGATATGCATCCTTCAGCGGAGATTTTACCGGCGGATTTTCTCAATTTATGCTGGTGTATCAAACCTCCGTGGTACCTGTGGCATTACTCAACTTTGATGCTGCACCCCATACCAACAGCATTGTTCTTAACTGGAGCACTTCATTTGAAAACAATAATAAAGGATTTTTTATAGAAAGAAGTATTGACGGCACCCGGTTTGAACCGATTACCTGGATGAATGGTAAAATCAATAGCAACATCATTTCCCGTTATTCCTATACCGATTATTGGGTTCAGCCGAATGTTGTTTATTACTATCGCCTCAGGCAAAAAGATACCGACAATAATGAAAAACTATCGGATACCCGCCAGGCAATAATTAAAGGAAAAGGCAAGCTTTTAGCTACCATTAATCCCAACCCTGCAAGCGAGGCTATTACGGTTTTTGTTTCGGGTGCAAACGGCAAAGCAACTATGAGCTTGTTTGATGCAACGGGAAGACGGGTTAAAAACTGGAAAAATCAAAACCCATCATTAGGCAGGGGATGCCGCTTAAATATACAGGGGATTGCTGCAGGGGTTTATACTTTAAGCATCTATACCGGCAAACAAACGATTACGGAAAAAGTAGTGGTTAAGTAACTGCGTTTTTTTAATAAAAGTAAAGGCAACAGAATCTGTTGCCTTTTTTTATTCCATAAAATCATCTTCCTTATTTTCTGCTGAGGCAAATAAATTATCTACGGCGCCGGCCATCATGGGAAATTTTTCTTTTACATAATCTTTTACGGTTTCCAGCGCTTTCAGGGCCTGCGGCTCCGTAATTTGAGCATTCGTCATTATTTTTTCAATCAGCTCTTTCATAAATGGTCTTTAAAAATAAAAGTGAAAAATGGCTTGGAACAATTTAATGCAATACTAAAAGCCCTGTTCAAATTATTCCGCATCGTAGCGGTCTACGCTTTCAATACCGGGTAAAGCATGAAGCCGCTCCACTAAAATATCCAACTCTTCTTTATCGTGTACATAAATTTTAAGGTTGCCTTCAAATATGCCGTCATTGGCTTCAATGGTCATGGCAGAAATATTAAACTTCATTTCACCGCTAATGAGGTTGGTGATTTTATGAATCACTCCCACATCATCAAGTCCCACAATTTTTAAGCCGGTAAGGAAAGAGATTTCTTTGTTTTTTGCCCATTTGGTTTTCACTACCCTATGCCCATAATTAGCCATTAACCGGGCTGCGTTGGGGCAATTGGTGCGATGGATTTTTAATCCTTCACCGGTGCTGATAAACCCAAAAACATCATCGCCGGGAATGGGCTTGCAGCAATTGGCCAGCGAATAAACGATTTTGTCGCTGCTTTCCCCAAAAATAATGAGTTCAGTATCTTTCCTGGCAAGGTTTTTATTGGGGTCGTAGTCGGGTTCTTCTTTTTTAATTACTACAGGCTTGGGTGGCACTAACCTATCGCCATGCACGGTAAAGTTTTTCAGCTCTTTAAGATCAATTTTTTTGCTGGCAATCTCATACATTAAATCCAGCGAACTGTTTACTTTATAAAAAGCACAAAGCTCTTCTATATTTTGGGTACTCATAGCAGCGCCCATACCTTCCAGCTTACGTTGTAATGTAGCCTTTCCTTCATCGGCTATTTTTCGTTTTTCTTCTTTAAGCGAGTCTTTTATTTTTGTTTTGGCCTTGCTGGTTACCACTATATTCAGCCATTCAGAATTAGGTTTTTGCTTAGCGCTGGTAATAATTTCTATTTGGTCGCCACTGCGTAGTTTATAACTAATGGGCACCAGCTTATGATTTACTTTAGCGCCAATGCACCGGCTCCCTACTGCAGTATGTACGTTAAAGGCAAAGTCCAGCGCTGTGGCGCCTACCGGCAGCATTTTAATATCGCCCTTGGGCGTATAAACAAAAATCTCTTCGGTGAGAAACGAACTTTTAAAGTCCTGCAAAAAATCAAAGGAGCTGCCCTCTTCATTGGCCAGGGCTTCCCGTATTTGGCCAAACCATTTGTCAAAGCGGCTTTCGTCGGATGCGCCCTCTTTATACTTCCAATGTGCGGCCAGGCCTTTTTCGGCAATTTCGTTCATACGCTTGGTGCGTATTTGCACTTCCACCCATTTTCCCTGCGGCCCCATAACGGTGGTATGCAGGGCTTCATAACCGTTGCTCTTGGGGTTGCTCAACCAATCCCTTAATCGTTCGGGGCTGGGGTTGTAGGCATCGGTAATTACGCTATACACCTTCCAGCAATCTTCTTTTTCTTTTGCAGGTGAGCTGTCCACAATAATGCGTATGGCAAATAAATCATAAACCTCTTCAAAGGCCACACCCTTCTTTTTTATTTTGTTCCAAATAGAGTGTATGCTTTTGGGCCGGCCATAGATTTCAAAATTTAAATCGGCTTTTTCCAACTTGGCTTTTAACGGCCGTATAAAATCGTTGATATACCGGGTGCGCTCACGCTTGGTATCCTGTAATTTTTTTGCAATAAAACGAAAGCTGTCCGGCTCAAGATATTTCATGGCCAGGTCTTCCATTTCAGTTTTAATATTATACAAACCCATGCGGTGAGCCAGCGGCGCATATACGTAAATTGTTTCGGAGGAAACTTTTAATTGCTTTTCCGGTTTCATGCTATCCAGCGTACGCATATTATGCAAGCGGTCGGCAAGTTTGATGAGTATTACCCTTGGGTCGTCGGTGAGGGTTAATAAGATTTTTTTGAAATTTTCTGCCTGCTGGCTGCTGTTGGAATCCATCACCGTAGAAATCTTGGTAAGGCCGTCAACAATTTTGGCAATTTCATTACCAAATTCCAGGCGTACATCTTCCAGTGAAACGTCGGTATCTTCCACGGTATCATGCAGCAAAGCACAAATAGTACTTCGTATGCCCAGGCCAATTTCTTCCACGCAAATTTTTGCTACGGCCAATGGATGAAGAATATAGGGCTCGCCACTTTTACGGCGCATGGTTTTATGCGCTTCGGCAGCCATTTCAAAAGCACGGCGTAACAAAACTTTATCGCCGGGTTTTAGCTTAGCTTTTAAAACCCTTAGCAATGCCCTGTACTCCCTGAGTATTTTCTTTTTTTCTTCCTCTTCGTTGAGGGTATAGGGCGCTATTTTGGCAGTAACTTCCATGAATTCAACGAATTTACTCTAAAAATAAGCGTACTCAAAATCAATTTGATATTTTAAAAACTGTTTTCCGTGTATTTTAGGCAAATTATCAGGTTTTCTTAGGGTATTATTACCCTAAAACCCTAATTTTGCACCCCATTTGCGGATGTGGCGAAATTGGCAGACGCACCAGACTTAGGAT
>JAFDZZ010000072.1:0-9651 GCA_018266715.1 Bacteroidota bacterium | reverse complement strand
TGTAGGTTCGACCCCTATCATCCGCACTTTTTAATAGTTGACAGGTTGAAAAGTTGATTAACATAAACCGGTGGATCAACCCAAGCCAGTCAACTTTTTAATTTTTTCAAAAAATTGAACTTTACATTTTATGGCAACAGTAGTAAGAGAAAATTTGGGTTTGCTAAACGACAAACTCACGGTTAAAATAAGCAAGGATGATTATTTTCCTTCTTTTGAAAAAAAATTAAAACAATACGGCAAAACTGCAAACATCCCCGGATTTAGAAAAGGGATGGTACCCGCCGGCATGATTAAAAAAATGTACGGCATCGGAATTTTTACCGAGGAAGTGATCCGCACTGCCGAATCGGAATTATACAAATGGCTCACTGCAGAGCAGCCCGATATTTTTGCCCAGCCTTTGCCGTTGGCCAACAGTATAGATGCTATTGATATGAACAACCCGGCCGATTACAGTTTTGATTTTGAAATTGGCCTAAAACCGGCATTTGAAATTGCCGATACCTCCAAAGGAAAATTTACATTTAATAAAGTTGAAGCTACTGCCGAAATGGTAAATGAGGAAGTGAACCGCCTGCAAATAAAAGGCGGCAATATGACCGAGCCTGAAACAATTGACAATGAAGAAAACGTAGTAAATGTTTTATTTACCGAATGCAATGAAGAGGGCATTGAAACCGAAGGCGGAATAAAAAAAGAAAATTCCGTATTGCTCAAATATTTTTCTACACCATTGCAAAAAAGCTTGATGGGTAAAAAGAAAGATGAGTTTATTATTTTTCAACTCAATAAAGCTTTTGAAGGCGATAAGCTGCAAATGATGTTGCAGGATTTAGGTTTTGAAAAGAACGATAGCGCCGGTGCAGAAAAATTCTTTAAAGCTACAATTGTAAAAATTGGCCTTATAGAAAAAAGAGATTTGAATGAAGATTTCTTTAATGAAATTTATCCCGGAAAAGAATTAAAAACCGAAGAAGATTTTCGCAATACCATTAAAGAAGATATACAGCAATACTGGAACAACCAAAGCCGCACCCAATTGTTTGACCAAATTTATCACTACCTGGTAGATGAAACCAAAATTGAGTTCCCGGCAAATTTTTTAAAGCGTTGGATGCAAGCAAACAATGAACAGCCCAAAACCGCAGAGCAGGCCGAAACCGAATGGCCCACTTTTAGCAACCAGTTAAAATGGACATTGATAAGCGACAAACTTACCATTGAAAATAAGCTGGAAGCCACACCCGAAGAATTAAGAGAAAGTATGAAGCAGGAAGTGATGCGCTATTTTGGCCAAATGAATATGGGTAACGATATGAGCTGGCTCGACAGCTACATAGACCGCATGATGAAGGATGAAAAACAGGTGGAAACCACTTACCGCAGGGTTAGCACCAACAAACTTTTTGAATTGCTGGAATCAAAAATAAAACCGGTCGAAAAAACCGTAAGCGCCGAAGAACTTACGGCCATGCAGCACAACCACCATCACTAAAAAATAGTTTCAATTAAAATGCCGGGCAAATTACCCGGCATTTTTTTTATCCCACATTTTGATATCCGCAACCGCTTTAATAGATACATACCATAACATTTAAAAAAAATTTTGTCTATCTAACTCATGCTTAGAGCATTGCGAAGAAGTTTATCATTAAAAAAAAATTTGTACCTTAGAACAGCTACCATAACCCCTAACGTATTGTTTTTTTGAAATACCTTTTTATTGCCTTTGGCCATTATTTAACCGGCTACTTTTTGTAGCGTAAACCTTTACAGATATGGTAACAGTAATTATTCCCACATTAAATGAGCAGGAAACCATTGCCGCAGTTGTTCAGTCTGCATTTAGCTGCAATAAGGTTACCGAGGTTTTAGTGATTGATGACAAATCGGTAGATGATACCGTTAGGTTAGCCAAAGCTGCCGGCGCCAAAGTTTTTGCCAGCAGCCGCCTGGGCAAAGGCGCATCTATGAGAGAAGGTATATTGCTTGCCAAAAATGATATTTTGGTTTTTATTGATGGTGATATTCATCCCTACCCGGAAAACATGATGGAGCAACTCATCACTCCCATCATTAATGATGAATGCGATTTTGTAAAATCGAGTTTTACCCGAAATGCAGGGCGGGTAACTGAGCTTGTTGCCAAGCCATTGCTAAGCATTTTTTTTCCGGAACTTACCAGGTTTGACCAGCCCTTAAGCGGTATGATTGCCGGAAAAAAAACACTATTAAAAGATTTAATTATCCCTAATGATTATGGAGTGGATGTTTCCATTCTCATTGATTTATATAGCAAAGGCGCAAGAATAAAGCAGGTAAATATCGGCCATCTCGAAAACCGGAGCAGGCCGCTTAACCAAATAGGCAAAATGAGTAAAGATGTGAGCGCCGCCATTTTAAAAAAAGCCATAGACTATAAACGCTCCCTTAACCTGGATGACCTTACCGATTTTGGAAGAATTACAGAGCAGTTGAGCTTCTCCGTAAAAAAAAGCATACAGCACCTGCAAAAAATGCTCTTACTTGATATGGACGACACCATTTTGCAAGGCCGGTTTATTCATAAAGCTGCCGAGCATTTTGGCTTTGATAAAGAATTATTACAGTTAAGAAGAGAGTTTGAAAACGATAATATTGCCCTTACCAAATCCGTAGCACAACTCCTCAAAGGTAAATCCTATGATGAGTTGATTGATGTTGTTGAAACGATTCCATTGGCAAGCAACATAAAGGAAGTGATAAAAGAACTAAAGAAAAAAGGTTATATCATTGGCATCATCAGCGATAGCTATACTTTAATTACCGAGCATGTTAAACTAAAAATTGGCGCCGATTTTTCATTGGCCAATGAGCTACAAATGAACAATGGCATTTGCAACGGCGAAATGCACCTGCCTTCTTTTTTCTTTCGTAATGAAAAAAGCATTTGCAACCACAATTTTTGTAAAACCAATGCCATGCTTTCGGTTGCAGAAAAATATGAAGTGGATTTAAAAAATATTGTTGCCGTGGGCGATAGCCGCAACGACCTGTGCATGATAATCAAAAGCGGCCTGGGCGTCTCTTTTTGCACCAAAGATGATGTACTAAAAGAATTTGCTGATATCAATATTAACAGCGCATCTTTTGAACCATTACTGGAAATGGCTTAAGAAATTATTCAATTAATTATTTTAAAACAGCAAGCGCTTTGCCTACTTTGGTAAAAGCTGCAATGGCTTTATCCAAATGCTGTTGTTCATGGGCTGCGCTAAGCTGCACCCTGATGCGTGCCTGGCCTTTGGCCACCACCGGAAAAAAGAAACCAATAACATAGATGCCTTCCTCCAATAATTTGGCGGCAAAATTTTGCGCCAGCACCGCATCATAAAGCATGATGGGTACAATCGGATGGTCACCGGGTTTAATATCAAAGCCGGCTTCCGTCATTTTGGTGCGGAAATATTTTGTGTTGTACTCCAGTTTATCTCTCAACTCGGTGGTACTGCTGAGTAAATCCAAAACGGCAATAGAAGCCCCTACAATACTGGGCGCTACCGTATTTGAAAATAAATAGGGCCTGCTGCGCTGGCGCAGCATTTCAATAATTTCTTTGCGGCCCGACGTAAAACCACCACTTGCGCCTCCCAGCGCTTTACCCAACGTGCCGGTAATAATATCAATGCGGCCCATTACGCCACGGTACTCATGGGTGCCCCTGCCTGTTTTTCCCAAAAACCCGGATGAATGGCATTCATCAATCATTACAATGGCATCATATTGATCGGCCAGGTCGCAAATTTTATCCAATTGAGCAATAGTACCATCCATGCTAAATGATCCATCCGTAACAATAATACGGCTACGGAGCTTGCTGCTTTCCTTCAATTTTACTTCAAGGTCGGCCATATTATTATGCTCATACCTATAGCGCTGCGCTTTGCACAGCCTTACCCCGTCAATAATGGAGGCATGGTTCAACGCATCACTGATGATGGCATCTTCTTCATTAAACAAAGGCTCAAAAACCCCACCGTTGGCATCAAAAGCTGCCGCATAAAGAATGGTATCTTCCGTGCCTAAAAAAGATGAAATTTTTTGCTCCAGTTCTTTATGGATATCCTGTGTACCGCAAATAAAACGCACACTGCTCATGCCATAGCCCCGGTAATCAATATACTTTTTTGCCGCTTCCAGCACTTTGGGATGAGAGGAAAGGCCCAAATAATTATTGGCACAAAAATTTAATACGGTTTTGCCGTTTACTTCTATTTCGGCTCCCTGTGCACTGCTAATAATCCGCTCTGTTTTATACAAACCTGAAGCTTGTATTTCACTCAGCTCAAGGCGTAACCGGTCAATAAATTTTGGGTTCATGTTGGCGTATTTTTTCAAAATTAAGAAACATTAGCTTATAGAATTAGGTGAGTTTCAGTATAAAAAATAACATATTTTGGTTTTGTTTAACATTTTCTTCCGTCGGTTGTAACCTTTTTGCCGTTATATTCGTTATACCACAAATACAACTGGCTTCATAATGAGTAAAAACAGCAAAATAGTATTCCTGCTCTTCTTTTTTGCGATTATTTTTATGTGGTATTTTTCTTCTCAAAGCAGTCCAAAGGCGCTACCACAGGAAAATTCTCCGGTTCCTAATTGCTCCAGCAGCCATTGCATCCAGGAAACCGACCCGCCGCTACACTTTATTACAAAAAGTATTTTTAAGCTGTAACTTTTGGTTTTATCAAACGTTTCACTATAAATACTAAAAGGCAGCATTAAATTTACCGGCACCATTTTATGACAGAACGGGAATATAACGAATGTGTAAACCAATATGCAGATAACCTGTACCGGTTTATCGTTAAAAACCTGCAGCATGAAGAAGATGCAAGAGATATTGTGCAATCAGCCTTTGAAAAACTTTGGGTAACCCGGCAACAGGTAATAACGGAAAAAAGTAAGAGTTATTTATTTACCATTGCCTACCGCCAAATGATTGATCATATTAGAAAAGCAAAAAAGATACGGTATAAGGAAGCATTTGAAGAGCAATCCCTGGGCAGCAGCAGGCAACAATATATTAAAGATGCATTACAGCTGGCTTTAAACAAGCTTAATGAAATGCAAAGAAGCCTGGTAATGTTAAAAGATTATGAAGGATATAATTATGCTGAAATTGGTGAAATCATGAACCTTAACGAAAGCCAGGTGAAAGTTTACCTGCACCGGGCAAGACTGCAACTGAAAACCTATATTGTAAAAACAGAAAATATCATTTAACCTAATGAAGATTACCCGCAATAATTACGAAACCTTTTTTTTACTGTATGCCGATCATGAACTTTCGGATGCAGATAAAAAAGATGTTGAATTTTTTGTGGAAGAAAATGCCGATTTACAAGAAGAGTTTTCACAGATCCTGCAATTGCAATTGCCTGCCCCTCATTTGCAGATGGATAAAACATCTTTGCTAAAAGAAGAAGGCCATATTTCTACATTGGAAGAAAAATTACTTTTATACTTAGATGGCGAAGCCGGCGCTGAGGTGAAACAGGAGGTGGAAACTTTATTGGCTACAGACAAAGAAATAGCTGCAAGCTATGCCCTTTTGCAAAAAACCCAACTCTCCTCTTCAGATTCGGTTCTCTTTGAACATAAACAGTTGCTTTACAGGCAAGAGCCTGCAAAACAAATTAGCATTAAATATTTACGCTGGGCTGCTGCCGCTATTTTACTGGGTATCGGTTTGTTTGCGGGAATAAAAATAAAAAATTCCGGTATGCTATTTAATAAGCAACCGCAAAATGAGCTGGTTCAAAATACTAAAATATCAACACCGGGTAAAAGCCATTCAAATACAACAACCGCTCAAAGCCACACGCCAAATATTGGGCAGCAGGATAGTGCCAACGTTTCCCAAAATATTAGTGCGGTAAACCCCGGCGCTTTACCTGGAGAAAATTTACCCGGCACCATTCATCAAAAAACAAAATCACCAAACTACAAGGTAGCGTTGGTCACGCCTGCCACCCCGGAAAAAACACATCATCCGGAACCGGGAACCCAGGTGCAAAATATAGCGAAGAACCCCATCAACAAACAGCCTGCTTTGCCTCAGCCCGAAGAAGTTGCGGCACAACCAGAGCAGGAAGAATTAACTCTTGCTGCTACTCATCAGCCCACAAAAACAATTGTTGATGAAAACATCACCCCTTTAAAAGAACATTTTGCCCTTGCAACAGGATTTCAGGAAATACCCGACGAAAGCACGGCCAATACCATTTTAATGATGAATGAAAACGAAGTAAAACAAAGCAAAGTGGGAATTTTTTTCCGCAAGCTAAAACGTAATATTGAACGCAGAACAAATATTAAACCCGGCAAAAAATTGAAAATAGCCAATTTTGAAATTGCCGCTAATTAAACACTCAAAAGCAGATTAATTTAACCAACATGAAAAGAAAACTATTATGCTCCGCCCTGTTTGTAAGTATGGCTTTTGCCGGCATTGCCCAAAAAGACAGCAGCCGAAGCACTAAAAGAGACACCATAAGAGTAGGCAATATTTTAATTATTAAAAAAGGTAAAGGCTCCGATAATGATAGTGTAAATATTACATTAGGAAGAAGAAGCCCCTCCTATCCATCCTACAACCGTACTACTACCAACTGGGGCGTATTTGATATTGGGTTTTCCAATTACACCGACAAAACCGATTATGGAAATACCGGAAGCTTCCTGGTTAATAAACCCGGCAGCCCAAATTTCAGCTCATCCGATTTTAAATTACGCACCGGAAAAAGCATTAATGTAAATATTTGGTTTTTTATGCAAACCCTTCATTTGGTAAAAAATAACGTGAACTTAAAATATGGTTTTGGCCTTGAACTAAATAATTACCGCTATAAATCATCCATCAGCTACCGGGAAGATGGCACCCTGCCTTATAGTGGCGGCTTGCAAACCAATGCGCCGTTTATTTTCAGGGATTCCATTTTCTTCAGTAAAAACAAGCTTGCCGCCGACTACCTTACCATTCCATTTATGATCAATTTTGCCAGCAACAAATACAGTATCAATAAAGGCATAAGCGTTTCCTTTGGCGTAAGCGCTGGATATTTATACAGCCAGCGTAATAAACAAAAAAGTGATGAACGGGGCAAAAAACGCAATAAAGGCGATTACGATATGGAGCGTTTTAAATTGAGCTATATTGCTGAGTTGGGACTTGGCCCGGTAAAATTTTATGGCAGTTACAGTCCAAAATCCATGTATGAACATAGCCTGGATATGCGGCCCTATACTATTGGCATTAGGTTTAGCAATTAATAATTTTAAAAAATATTTATTTTATTTCCCTGAAAATTCAGGGAATTTTTTTGCACAAAAACGAACTATAATACTGTTTTTAATAATAAAAAGGGGGTTATAGCAGCAAAATAATGTTAAAAACGAATTATAATGCTGTTTTACTAATATTTTTATATTAATTTTACTACTCCAATACAAAAGCAAAACATAGTTCGTTTTATAAGTAAAAATGGAGCATTTAAAAAAATTAGGAGAGCAAATAACAAAAAGAAGAGAATTGCTATCGCTTACCCAAAAAGATGTGGCAACTGCCGTAAACTTAAGTGATGCTACCATACGGTTTATAGAAAGAGGCAGGCCAGGTGTATCTATTGCAAATTGGATTAAAGTTGCAGACCTACTTGGGTTGGAAATACAGGTTTTAAATAAAAAAATGAGTGCTGAAAAATAATAATGAAATCAGGAAAAGTATATAATAATGATGTTTTAGCAGGAATTATAATTAAAGACGATAACGGCATTTACCAGTTTAATTACGATGAACGATATTATGCTAACCCGCTTATGCCGGCCATAAGCTTAACCCTTCCCAAAACAAAACGTATTCACCTGTCATCTACATTATTTTCTTTTTTTTTTAATTTATTAAGCGAGGGAAGCAATAAAAAACTGCAAAGCCAATTCCTTAAAATTGATGAAGAAGATCATTTTGAGTTTTTATTAAAAACAACTTCACATGAAACCATCGGCGCTATAAGAGTGGAAGAAATTCTAAACGATGAAAAACATTAATAAATGCCCCAGTACATTAAAAGAAGGCTACCATACGTATAGCCCGGGAGCCTTACGCAATGTTTTTAAAGGAAAAAAAACATCGCATATTTTACCCTATTATATTTCCCAGGCCAAAAAAGAACAACGGAAACTTTTTACAGAAAACCGGGTGCGCATTTCCATATCGGGTGTACAGGAAAAAGTATCTTTAAAATTTGAAAAAAATATTTTAACGCTCACCATAACGGATGGTGAATATATTTTAAAGCCCATTCCAAAAGATCTTGATAACATTGAAGCCGTGCCTGCCAATGAACATGTAACCATGCAATTGGCAGCACAGATTTTTAATATGGATGTGGCCAAAAATGCTTTGATTTTTTTTGGCGACGGAGAACAGGCCTACATCACAAAACGATTTGATGTAATGGCAGATGGAAGGCGTTGCCTTAAAGAAGATTTTGCAAGCCTGCTTAATAAAACCAGCGAAACAGGAAACAAAAATTATAAATACGAAGGAAGCTATACCGATATTGCCCATGCCATTGATTTGTACCTGCCTGCCGCAGCAATTGCAAAAGAAAAACTTTTTCAACTGGCGGTTTTCAATTACCTGGTAAGCAATGGCGATGCTCACTTAAAAAATTTTTCTGTAATTGACTATTTACAAGATGGCTTTTATGATTTAGCGCCGGCATACGATTTATTGTGTACCCGCCTGCATATTAATGATGGGGATTTTGGGCTAAAGGATGCCCTTTACGAAGGAGATTTTAACCATCCCAGTTTTTCCACTTATGGCTATCATGCCTATGATGACTTTTATGATTTTGGAATTAAAATTGGCTTACATCCAAAAAGAATACAATTTTTTCTACTTAAATTCCTGTCTAAAAAAGCAGATACGGAAGTATTGGTAAAACGAAGCTTTCTCTCTGCCGAAATGCAAAATTTATACTTAGAATATTTTAATCACAAACTTCGTCGGCTTGGAACATCCTTGTCAAAAAAAATATAAGCCTACTTACTTAAGTGCATGCTTCTTTCTTTATACAACTGGCGGAAGTAGGGATCTCGTAAATCTTTTATAAAGCGGATGGCCTCGCCGGTGCTTTTCATTTCGGGGCCAAGCTCTTTATTTACGCCGGGAAATTTATTGAAGGAAAAAACCGGCTCTTTAATGGCAAATCCTTTGAGTTTTTTTGTAAACGTAAAATCTTTGAGTGTTGCCGCACCCAGCATTATCTTAGTGGCAATATTCAAATACGGTATTTGGTAAGCTTTGGCAATAAACGGAGTGGTACGGCTGGCCCTGGGGTTGGCTTCAATCACATAAACCGTTCCATCTTTAATGGCAAATTGTATATTAATCAATCCGCAAATGTTTAAGGCCCTTGCAATTTTTTCTGCATACTCTTCCATGGTTTGAACAATTAAAGGAGAAAGGTTGAATTGCGGCAGAACGGCATTGCTATCGCCGCTGTGAATGCCGGCCGGTTCAATATGCTCCATTACGCCCATTACATGAAAGTTTTTCCCGTCAAAGATGGCGTCAATTTCTGCTTCCTGGCAACGGTC
>JAFDZZ010000071.1 GCA_018266715.1 Bacteroidota bacterium | reverse complement strand
AAATAATCCATTTGCCAATAGTGGAATGGTGGCAGAAGTAAAGGATGAAGCCCTGGCGAAAAACCCGTTATTTAAAAATGCCGTAAATAACAATGATCCATTACGTTTTATGCACTTTCAGCAAATGGTGGAAAAAGACAGTTTTACTGCCGGGGGAGGAAAATTTGTTGCTCCGGCACAAAGAATGCCTGATTTTATTAAAAAGAAAATTTCTTCAACTCTTCCCGTTAACTCCTATTTAACGGGCGTTAAAAGTGCAGCCGTGCATGAAATTCTTCCTTCATTTTTATCCCAGGCGCTTAATGGCGCTTTGCAAATATTTGGAAAAAAAATGAAAGGCTATTTAACCAACGAAGCCCTCTTAGTGGCTACCGAAAGCCGTACCAGCAGCCCGGTACGTATTCCAAGAAATGCCGGTACCTTACAGCATCCGCAAATCAGCAATCTATTTCCCTGTGGCGAAGGAGCCGGGTATGCCGGTGGTATTGTAAGTGCGGCAATGGATGGTGAACGTGTAGCCAATGCTGTGATCAATAGCCTATAACCGCTTTAAGGGATTTTTATTGATGTTGCTTATAAATAAATTATTCACAAAAAAGATTGACTTATCCACAATTTTGATAACTTTGAAAACTCCCCACCTATCTAAACTTTTCGGCCAGGTTCATTTTTTTACTTTAATTAATTTGTATGAAGAAATTTTACAAGCTCCTTGTTTTGTGTTTTTTATTGACTTCATTTAAAACGATTGCGCAAAACAATTGTTCCATTAGCGTTCCCATTACTGCCATCCCATATAATAGTGGCCCGTTAACCACCTGCGGAACGGTAAATGATTACCCGGAAGGTAGTTATTTTGAACCTTTTTATGGAGACGGGGAAGATTATGTGTTTAGCATGTTTGTGAGCAATGCACCGGTTAGTTACCAAATGACATTAGGCGGTTCTGCCGAATGGAAAATTCTATCCGTACACTCTGCTTGTCCTCCTACATCTGCCAATGCTTTAGGCGGCATTATAACTAATGAAAGTGGCTACGGGCAAACGGTAATAAATTTTCCTTCCAACGGACTCTATTTTATTTTTGTGGATACCTGGCCTCCGCCTGATTGTGGAGCATTTACCTTAAATATTACCAATCCTCCACCACCCCCCGCAAATGACGATTGTGCAAATGCTCAAACGGTTACCTGCGCTACCAATTATACCGGAACTACATTAATGGCAGCAAATGATGTATTACCATCGGGTGTTTTAGATTGTGGTGTGGATTTAACAACCGGCATTTATCATGGAGTATGGTTTAAATATACACCTACCGTAAGTGGGCAATCTACATTTTCTGCATGTGGCTCCACTTTCGATACCTACATAAGGGTATATTCCGGCGCCGATTGTGCCTCCATTAACCAGTGTGAAGCATCTGATGATGATGGTTGCGGAACTTTTTCCGGACCCTCTTCCATTGACGTAAATGTTACAGCCGGTACAACCTATTATATTTTACTTGGAGGATACGGAGCTTCCAGTGCAGGTAGTTATAGCTTTAATATTTCCTGTCCAACGGCTTGTATTCGTCCATCCAATGTATTTGCTCAAAATCCTACATCAAACACAGTTGATGTAAGTTGGGATGGCACAGGAAATTTTGTTTTAGAATATGGTCCTCCGGGATTCACTCCGGGCACAGGTTCTGCAGCAGGCGTTGGCGGCACGGTAATTAACCCGGCCACCTCGGTACAAACAATTACCGGCCTTGCAACCAGCACCAGTTACGATGTATATATTCGTCAGGATTGCAGCGGAACCGGCAATGGCTTTAGTTTAAATACCGATGTCGTTAGTTTTACTACACTTGGTCCTCCACCTTCAAACGACAACTGTGCCGGTGCAACCGTAGTTACATGCGGAACTTTATATACAGGTAGTACGGTTAATGCTACAAATGATGTATTACCGGCAGTAAGCTGCGGTGGCATTGATAATACAGCAAACGGATTTTATAAAGGCGTATGGTTCAGGTACACTCCCACAAGCAGTGGAGAAGTCTTAATCTCTTCCTGCGGCCAATCAAATTACGACAGCTACCTAAGAGTTTATACAGGAACCGGATGTGGAGCCATTACGGCCTGTGTGGGTTATGATAATAGTGGCTGTGGCTTGATGTTTGGCCCTGCCGCAATGATTCTTAACGTTACTGCAGGTACAACCTATTATATTCTTTTGGGTGGGTACGATAATTCTATATTCAGCTATGGAAATTATTCGTTACAAATTACCTGCCCAAGCAGCTGTAATATTCCTACAAGTATTGCCGCTTCATCTGTTACCGCCAATACGGCAAATATTTCCTGGAGCGGAAGCGGAAGTTTTATTTTGGAATATGGCCTTGCAGGTTTTACTCCCGGAACAGGCGCATCTGCAGGAGTGGGTGGTACAGTTATAAACCCGGCAACTTCGCCACAGGCAATAACCGGCTTAACAGCTTCTACCATTTACTCCGTATATGTAAGAAAAAATTGTACGGCTACCGGAAATGGCTATAGTGCAAATTCATTGGTGTATAATTTCCAAACCCTGGCCAATGCACCTGCAAATGATAATTGTACCGGGGCTATTACAATTGGCCCAACAGCAATCAGTACAACCAATGTAGGTGGCACTCAAAGTATGCCTGCCGTAAATTGTGCAGGCTTTACTTCGCCAAATGCCAATGATGTATGGTACCAATTTACAACCCTGGCCAATGGCGGGGCTTCTATTATTGTTCAAAACACTACCTTCCCGGGGTTGGATATTGTGGTACAGGCCTTTTCAGGTAGTTGTGGTGCTTTAACTCCTATTGATTGTGCCGACGCTACTACCCAGGGCGACGATGAAGTACTCAACCTTACCGGGCTCCAGGCCGGGCAAACCTACTTTGTAAGGGTTTACGGTTATAATAGTAGTGAAGCTCCTTTTACCATCAGTGTTTCGGGTGCAGCATTACCTATAACCATCCAGTATTTAAAAGGTGCAAAACTTTCTAAAACGGCAAACCTGATTAATTGGAAAATTAACTGCACAAGCGGAGAAGCCAACATGACTTTGGAACACAGTACAGATGGCCGTAGGTTTATTCCCATTTATACCATTACCGCAGATTATATCCGTTGCCAGCAACCCTTTGAATTTACAGATCATAACCCGGTTGCAGGTATCAATTATTACCGGCTAAAAACCACCGATGTTGATGGAGATAGAAACTATAGCAACATCATCACAATTTTAAATAACGATAAGTCCTATGCGTTGGCAAGAATTGCTCCCAACCCGGTTGAGTCCAATGCAACCCTGGAAATGGTAAGTACTGTAAAAACGAAATTGATGATTAAAATAACTGATGTTGCCGGCAAAATAGTGCTAACCCAATCAGAAACCCTAAATGCCGGATCCAATAGTGTACTGCTTAAACTTTCTCATTTAGCTGCAGGCACCTATTTTATTAATACCCTTAATGAAGATGGAACCCAACAAACGTTACGCTTTATAAAACAATAAATGAACGTTTTAAATAAATTAAGCCGGCTCAATTGAGCCGGCTTTTTATTATGCTGGTAATTTTAATCTTTATAATCCCTGATAAACTTTGCCAATTCCTCTTTGCTACTGCTATAAGTAAACCCATCATATAACAAAAAATAATTGTTTCGATCGGTAGTATATGGATAGGCGTATTTAGCCAGTGCCAATTTATTATCTTCATAAGAAAATAATTCAAGCAATTGTTTTACCTGGCTGGTGCTAACCCAATTTGAACCAATTGCCTGTTTAGCCATAGTGAGCTTACTGTTATCAAATGATTCGTTTTGTAATGTAGTTTTGAGTTGTTCAAAAACCTGCTGATCCATTTGGCGGTTATTGTTGCTCCAGTTATCATTATGATTATTGGGTTGTTGATCGTCATAGTAATTATTATCCCAAATTGCTTCGTCCATAAACACTCTTCCAAAACGGTTTACCATTAAATCAAGCTGGTAGCCCTTTGAAAGGTTCACGGATTTTTGAAAAATTAATTGATAGCGGTTGTAAAAATTCAGCCTTCCATTGTTGCGTCTTTTATCCTCTTTATAAATTTTAATGGAATGATAGCCCGGATAAAGGTTGTTAATAACAATATCATCATTTCTGCCAACCATATTATATACCTTGCCGTCCACCTGAATTTTGATATTCTCAAAGCTCCCGTTGGTAACTGAGAGGATGCTGCGGCCGTATCTTCCCTGGGCAAAAAGCGATGAAAAACCGGCCAAAAACATTAAAAGTGTAAAAAATCGTTTCATTGTTGTAGATTTTAGGCTTAAAAAATACTAGTTTCCTTTATTGGACAGGTTATTGTTTTAATTGTTAACTTAACATTCATTAAAAAAAAGTTAAACACAAATTCCGGATTCAAAGTTATGTAATCTGCATATTTTGTCATCTATTCATCATAATACAATTGATTAAATTTCCCTCTTAATCCTGAAAAGTTGAGAGCAATAAATAAGTATATGAAAAAAACTTTAAGACGGTTACTGGTTTTAAGCAGCCTTTTTTTTACAACAAATCTTATGGCACAAACAAATAATTATACTGCAGAATGGAAAAAAATTGAACAATTTATCCAAAATGGCCTGCCCAAAAGCGCTTTGGAAGAAATAAATAAAATTATGAAACTGGCCATTGCCCATAAAAACCAGCCCCAGCAGGTAAAAGCGGCCATGTATCAATTACTTTACAGGAGATTAGTTGAAGAAGATGCTTTTGAAAAAAACATTTACTATCTCGATACGCTGATTAGCAACACAGCCCCTCCGGCAAAAAATATTTTACAAAGCATCCAGGCCGAATTTTACTGGGGCTATAAACAGGCAAACCGCTATAAACTCTACAACCGCACTGCTTTAGAAGGAGAAAACAGTAAAGATATTTCTACCTGGAGCCTCCAAAAGCTTAATCAAAAAACGGCTGATTTATACCAGGCCTCATTACATCCGGAAGACCTGCTTAAAACCACCAACTTAAATAATTTTGAAGCCATACTCCAAAAAGGCATTAATAGCCGGCAACTTCGTCCCACGTTATATGATTTACTGGCACACCGGGCGCTGGATTATTTTATGGACAGTGAAAATGATGTAACCAACCCTTCTTATAAATTCATCATTAATGATGAAAAGGCCTTTGCACCAGCCGCCCAATTTGCAAAGGTTCGTTTCGCTTCCAAAGACAGCACATCCCTGCACCTGCAAGCGCTGCATATTTTACAAAGTTTATTCAAATTTCATATTGCCGATAATAATACCGATGCACTTCTTGACGTAAATTTAAAAAGATTGGGTTTTGTAAATGAACATGGAATTTTCAATAATAAAACGGCCTTGTATGAAGAAACTCTAAAAGAAATAGAAAAAAGTTATCCAACCAATCCCGTTACTGCTCAGGCTCTATATTTGCGGGCAAGCATGCATATGCTAAAGGGCAATCAATATCAGCCGCTCACCGACACCGCAAATCAATTTGAAATAAAAAAAGCGTTGGAATTATGTGAAGTGGCCATAGCAAATTACCCCAACTCCGAAGGCGCAATAAATTGCAGCAACCTGGTAACCCAAATCAAAACCGGTTCATTAGAACTCCAAACCGAAAAAGTGAATGTGCCGCATACCCCATTTAGGATATGGGTGCAATATAAAAATATAGAAACAGTATATTTCCGTGCCCTTAAAACCACCCGGCAGGAACTTAAGAAACTAAGAAATTACAACGACTATCAAAAACAATGGGCAGAGCTTGCAACCAAAAAGGCAGAAAAAGAATGGAACATAAATCTGCCCCAAACTTTCGATTATCAAAAACATAGCGTAGAAATTAAAGCAGAAGCCTTACCGGAAGGCACTTATATTATTTTAGCATCGGCAAACCCCGGCTTTAGTTTGGCCAATAATTTAATGGCAAAGCAAATTGTGTACGTCTCTAATATCAGCTATATCTCAACCAATAAATCTCAACTGTACGTACTCAACAGGAGCACAGGCTTGCCTTTAGTGAACGCTACGGTGCAAGAGTGGCAGCTAGACTACAATTATAACAGCCGCAGCTATGATGAAAATAAAAAAGAAAAGTACCTAACCGATAAGAACGGATTGGTGAACATGGCGTATGGGAATAATGAATATAAAGCCCGGTTATATCAAATCACTCATGAGAATGATGAATTGTTCACCGATGACTACCAATATGTTTATACAAATGATGTTTATCCCGAAAAACAAAGTACGAATACGTTTTTCTTCACCGATCGAAGCATTTACCGGCCGGGCCAAACCGTTTTTTTTAAGGGCATCGTAGTGAATAGCAATTCCAAAACAGGGAAAAGCGCCATCTACCCCGGGTACAAAACCCAAATTCATTTATATGACGCAAACAATGAAAAAATTGCAATGCTCCCGGTTGTTTCAAACGAATACGGTTCCTTTAACGGTAGTTTTAAACTCCCCGAAGGCCTGTTAACCGGAAATTTTTATTTGTTCGATTCGGCAAATAATGGCCAGGTGAATTTTAGCGTAGAAGAATACAAGCGCCCCAAATTTTTGGTGGAAATTAAAAAACCCGAAGGCGTTTACCGGGTAAATGATACCATAAGTATTACCGGAAATGCAAAAGCTTTTGCCGGAAATAATATTGATGGAGCCCGGGTAAAGTACCGGGTAGTGCGTAATGTACAATACCCCATTTGGTGGGGCTACCGGCAATCCACCTGGCCACCCAACTACAATAACAGCCCAATGGAAATAACCAACGGCGTTACACAAACCGGCGCCGATGGAAATTTTTCTATTAATTTTATTGCTTTGCCCGATGAAACGGCTGACAAAAAAAATCAGCCCGTATTTTCTTACCAGGTTATTGCCGATGTTACGGATATTAACGGGGAAACGAGGAGTGCCGAGGCTTCCATTGCCGTTAGTTATCAGTCATTGCTCTTGCAAATTAATACAGCAGAAAAAATTCCGGCAGACAGTATCAACAGCATAATCATCAGCAGCACAAACATCAACGGCATTTTTGAAAAAACCAATGTAAAAGTTTCACTTCAAAAATTAAATGATCCCGGCAAAATTTTCCGTAAGCGATATTGGCATAGGCCCGACCTCTTTGTAATGAGCAAAGATGAATACTATGCTAATTTTCCTTATGATGTGTATGCCAATGAAGACCAGCCAATGTCGTGGACCGTACAATCCACGGTTTCCGAAGTTAGCGATAGCACACAGGAAACCGGGAAATTCAGTATTGCAAAAAATCCTATAACGGCAGGCTGGTATAAAATACAGGCATCCACTAAAGATAAATACGGGGAATCCATACAGGCAGAAAAATGGATTTATCTTTTCTCAAAAAACAATCCAGTTACAGACCCCATCATTACTGAAATAAGCAGCCAGGCTTTGCCCGGGCAAAAAATCAACTACACAGTTAATACCGGCTTTGATAAAATTTGGACCATAATAGCCATTGACAAAGCCGATAAAAGCAGTGCCAGCCAGTATGTAACCATATCTAAAAGCCAGCCCTTCCAAATACCGTTTTCCTTTACCGAAAATGATCGGGGCGGTATGAACATTGCTTACGCATTTGTAAAAAACAACCGTTTGTATAGCGGCAGCAATACCGTTCAAATACCCTGGAACAATAAAAAACTAAACATCAGTTACGAAACCTTTAGGGAAAAACTATTACCGGGTAGCGAAGAAAAATGGAAAATAAAAATCAGCGGTGAACATGCCGATAAAGTTGCAGCCGAAACGCTCATCAGTATGTATGATGCTTCGCTCGATCAGTTTACACCCCATTCCTGGAGTTCATTGCTCCATCTTTGGCCGCTATTAAATAACAGCACCGGGTTTTCGTCACGCAATTTCATCGCTATCCATTCCGATGAGTTGAATAATTTAAAAGCTAAATACCTTCAACCAAGAGAAAAGAGATATGACGAGTTAATCAATTTGGGATGGAGTTATGAACAGTACCCATATTTAAAAAGAGGGATTTCGGGATTTACCACGCAGGAAGTTCAAATCTCAATGGCAGTTAATCAAGCAGCACCAGCGCCCCTTATGTTAGAAGAAGCTGATGCAGATGGCATAAAAAATAAGAAAAAAGATGAAGAAAATTATGCCTTTACCGATAGTGCAGTAGTGGCACTTCAACCCAATTCACCAAACAACAATTTTACCTTTCGTAAAAACTTTAATGAAACGGCATTCTTTTTCCCCGATTTAAGAACCGATGAAAATGGGGCTATTGCATTTTCATTTACCATGCCCGAAGCGCTTACCAGTTGGAAGATGATGACCATGGCCTATACCAAAGACTTGTCGAGTGTTTATGATGAAAAAACCGTCATTACCCAAAAGCCTCTGATGCTGCAACCTTTTGCGCCCCGTTTTATGAGAGAAGGCGACCAGATGGAATTTAGCGCCAAAATTGTAAACCTTAGCGATAAAGAAATTACCGGCACTTCTCAATTGCAATTGCTGGATGCAGCTACGCTTCAACCGGTTGACGGCTGGTTTAAAAATGTATTTCCAACCCAATATTTTACGGTTGAAGCAGGCAAAAGTGCAATGGTAAAATTTCCGATAGAAATTCCATTTCAGTTTGGTAGCGCCATGCTTTACCGCATAAAAGCGGTTGCCAGTGACGGTTCGTTTTCCGATGGTGAAGAAATGGCAATTCCCGTTTTAACCAACCGTACATTAGTAACGGAATCGTTACCGCTAAACCTTCGAAACACCAGCAGTAAAAACATTACCTTCAGCAAACTGCTTAATGCCAATGCAAGCGGATCACTTACGCACCAGTCGCTTACCGTGGAGTTTACCAGCAACCCTGCATGGTATGCCATTCAATCTTTACCGTATTTAATGGAATACCCTTATGAATGTGCCGAGCAAACCTTTAGCCGATATTATGCCAATACCTTAGCTGCATATATTGCCGGTAGTTCACCAAAAATAAAAGCGGTGTTTGAAAAATGGAAAACAATGGATACCGCCGCACTACTCAGCAACCTTCAAAAAAATGAAGAATTAAAATCGGTTTTGCTCCAGGAAACACCCTGGGTATTGCAGGCCAAAGATGAAAACCAACAAAAGAAAAACATTGCACTGCTTTTTGATTTGGTACGCCTGGCTCAAGAAAAAAATAATACCCTTAAAAAAATTGCTGAAGCCCAAACATCCAATGGCGGCTTTAGCTGGTTTAAAGGCGGGCCCGACGACCGGTATATCACCCAATACATTATTACCGGTATGGGTCATTTACGCAAGCTCAATGCTTTATCCAAAGAAGATTACAACAACCTGGACCCCATTATAAAGAAAGCGCTTAAATACCTTGATGAAAGAATAAAAGAAGATTACGATGACCTCGTAAAACATAAAATAAAATTAAGCCAAAACAATCTTTCGGGCTTTGCCATACAATATTTGTATATGCGTAGTTTTTTTCCGGAAAATCCAATTGCAACATCTTCTCAAAAAGCAAATAATTTTTACCGCAGCCAATCCAAAAAATATTGGACCAGCTTTGGAAAGTATTACCAGGGAATGATAGCGCTATCGCTTTATCGTAACAACGATGTTGCATCAGCAAAAAAAATCATTCAATCCCTCAAAGAAAATGCCATAACCAGTGAAGAGATGGGCATGTATTGGAAAGATTTAACCAAACGGGGTTATTACTGGCACCAGGCGCCAATTGAAGCCCATTCTTTACTCATTGAAGCTTTTTCTGAAATTGATAAAAATTCACAAACTATTGATGATTTAAAAACCTGGCTGTTAAAAAACAAGCAAACCAACAGTTGGGAAAGCACCAAAGCCACGGCCGAAGCCTGCTACGCCTTATTGCTTAACGGAAGCAACTGGATCACTGAAGAAAAAAATATTACCCTTCAATTGGGAAATTTATCTATTAATTCTGCCGATGAAAAAACCGAAGCCGGCACCGGTTATTTCAAACAAACCATTCCGGGAGATAAAGTACAGCAGGGCATGGGCAATATAAAAGTAACTGTAGAACCACAAACCTCAGCAACAAGCTGGGGCGCTGTTTACTGGCAGTATTTTGAAGATTTAGATAAAATTACACCCGCACAAACACCCTTAAAACTGGTTAAAAAGTTATTTGTAGAAAAAAATTCTGCAAGCGGCCCGGTATTACAAGCCGTAAAAGAGGGAGATGAATTAAAAGTGGGCGATAAAATTGTAGTGCGTATAGAATTATATGTGGACCGTGAAATGGAATATGTACACATGAAGGATATGCGTGCCTCCTGTATGGAACCGGTAAATGTACTTAGCAGTTTTAAATGGCAGGGTGGCCTGGGTTATTACGAAAGCACCAAAGATGCCAGCACCAACTTTTTCTTTTCCTATTTACCCAAAGGCAATTTTATTTTTGAATATCCAATGCATGTAACCCATTCCGGTAATTTTAGCAATGGCATCACCAGCATTCAATGCATGTATGCTCCGGAGTTTAGCAGCCATAGCGAAGGCATAAGGGTAAATGTGGAAAATTAAATGATGCACTCCAGGCGTTGCATCAATCTTCTTAACTTTAGACAAATATTATACTATGGTAAGGTTATTTATTTTAATGTTGATTTTATCGTTTTCATCTGTGCAGGCACAGGACGTAATGACACCCGAATTGCTTTGGAAGTTAGGCAGGGTTACGGGTTTAGGAATTTCCAAAGACAAAAAATGGGTGGTTTACAGCGTAAGCACTCCAAATGTAGAAACCAATAAAAGTAGCCGGGTGACTTACCGCATCCCTCTTACCGGCGGAACGCCGGAGCTGATCACCAATGCCGATTCATTATTGGCCAATAAGAATATTTCCCCTGATGGAAAATACCTCATCAGAAATAAAGAAGTGAAAATTAAAAATATACTGGGTTCCGATTTTTATCCGCAACTCTCCAAATCCAATGTTTATATTTTTGATAACCTGGCTTATCGGCATTGGGATACCTGGGAAGACGGTAAATTTGACCATGTATTTGTTGCCCCAATCCAAAATACATCAGGTGAAAAAGACATTATGCCCGGTGAGCCTTATGATTGTCCGCAAAAACCATTTGGCGGCAATGAAGATTATATTTGGAGCCCGGATAGCCGGCAAATCATTTATGTAACCAAGAAGAAATACGGTAAAGATTATGCCGTAAGCACCAATACCGATTTATATGCCTATGATATTGCCACAGGTGTTACGCAAAATTTAACCGAAGAAATGAAAGGTTATGATGTTAACCCATCCTATAGCTCAACCGGTGTTTTAGCCTGGCTAAGCATGGAAAGAGATGGCTATGAAGCCGACAAACAGGACATCATTACCATGAAAGATGGTATAAAAATGAACCTTACCCGGTTTAGGGACGATTTACATATCAACAGTTTTGCCTGGAGCAACGATGGAAAATATATTTATTTTATAGCACCCGTAAATGGCACCCAGCAACTTTTTGAATTAAAATACCCGGGTAAAACAAAAATGCTTCCGCTCATCAGGCAAATTACCAATGGCGATTTTGATGTTACCAATATCATTGGTCAATCGGGCAACACGCTGGTAGTGGGCCGTGCCGACATGAACCATGCGGCTGAAATTTACAGTGTAGATATTGCCAAAGGCAATATGCAACAGTTAACTACAGTTAATAATGAAGCGTATTCCAAAATTGCTTTGAGTAAAACGGAAAGAAGAATGATGACCACCACAGATGGTAAGCAAATGCTGGTATGGGTAATCTATCCACCGGGATTTGATGCTTCAAAAAAATATCCCACCCTGCTTTACTGCCAGGGTGGCCCACAATCTGCACTTACACAATTTTATTCTTTTCGTTGGAATTTTCAGTTAATGGCAGCTAATGGTTACATAGTAGTTGCGCCCAACCGGAGGGGAATGCCCGGCCATGGAACGGCATGGAACGAAAAAATAAGTAAGGACTGGGGTGGGCAGGTAATGCAGGATTACCTCACTGCTATTGACGAAATGAGTAAAGAAAGTTTTGTGGATAAAAACCGTCTTGGAGCCGTAGGAGCCAGTTACGGCGGGTATTCCATCTTTTATTTAGCCGGCATTCATAACCACCGTTTTAAAACCTTTATTGCACATGATGGAGTTTTTGACCTTAAAAGTATGTATGGCACTACCGAAGAACTTTGGTTTGTAAATTGGGACATGGGCGGGCCTTATTGGGATAAACAAAATAAAGAAGCCCAAAAAACTTATGACCAATTTAACCCAAGCAACCTGGTGGATAAATGGAACACACCCATATTAATTTACCAGGGTGGACGGGATTACCGGGTACCCATTGAACAAGGGCTTGAAGCCTTCCAGGCTGCACAGTTAAAAGGCATTAAAAGCAAGTTGGTTTATCTACCAGACGAGAACCATTGGGTATTACAGGCACAAAATGCACAGGTTTGGCAGGCTGAATTTTATAAATGGCTGGATGAGACTTTAAAATAAGCCACCCTGCTTTATTTTGAATTAGGGATGAAGGTGAAGACGGCTATTTACCTAATCCCTTTTTTATTTTTCTGCCCTATTATGATCAGCAAGATAAATATCAGCTTATTTTTGCCTTATGGATTTACCAAAACTGCTGCAAAATAACTGGCAGCTGATTTTATTTTTTGCCTTTTGCCTAATTGCTTTAATTCAAATTTTTTACTACCTGTTTTTCTTCATCAGGCTGGCCTTTTACCGCACTCCCAAAAAAGAGGTTACTCAAACTCATGCGGTTTCGGTAATTGTATGTGCCCGGGATGAGGCAAAAAACATTACCCGTAACCTTCCCGGCATTTTGGTACAACACTATAACAGCACTCATGAAGTGATTGTTGTAAACGATAATTCTTATGATGAAAGCAAATACCTTCTGGAAGAATTAAGAAAACAGTTTCGGCAATTAAATATTATTGAACTTACCCAGGAAGCCAAAATGATTCCCGGAAAGAAATTTCCTTTGAGTATTGGAATAAAGTCTGCCAAATACGAAATTATTTTACTTACCGATGCGGATTGTGTACCCGCCACAGAACATTGGATAAAAAGCATGCAAGACGCTTATTTACCCGAAACCGAAATTGTACTGGGTTATGGCGCCTACCAGAAATTGCCGGGCATTTTAAACAAGCTCATCCGTTGGGAAACCTTTCATACTGCCTTGCAATACATGAGTTATGCCTTAGCGGGTACTCCGTATATGGGAGTGGGTAGAAACCTGTCTTATAAACGCAGTGTATTTTTCAGGCACAAAGGCTTTTCAGCGTACAACAGCATTCCGGGTGGTGATGATGACTTATTTATAAATATGGCTGCAACGGCTAAAAACACAAGGATCAATACCGATCGGGAAAGTTTTACCATAAGCCAGCCGGCACAAAACTGGAAGCAATGGAAAGCCCAAAAAAAGAGGCACTATACCACATCCAAATATTATAAGACCATACATAAATTTTTACTGTCGCTCTATGCCTTTTCACAAACCCTGTATTATCCTTTATTAGCATGCAGTTGCATTTTTTATAACTGGCAAATCAGTATTGGTATATATAGCTTCAGGTATTTATTGCAATTTTTAATTTTTTACCGTACCACAAAAAAACTCAACGAGCACGACCTGCTACCCTGGTTTTGGTTATTGGATATATGGATGGGTATTTATTATTTAATTTTTTCCACTGCATTATTTAAAAAACCTGCTCAAACCTGGAAGTAATGGATCACAGTATTGTACAAAAATATTTTACGGATTTTTCGGAAAAACAACTTCAACAGCTTACGGCTTTAAAAGCTTTATATGAAGAATGGAATGCAAAAATCAATGTCATTAGCCGCAAGGATATGGATCATTTTTATTTGCACCACGTTTTACATTCCCTGGCCATAGCTACACAATTTCGGTTTACCAAAGAAATGACTGTAATGGACCTTGGAACCGGGGGCGGCTTCCCGGGCTTACCATTGGCCATTTTTTTTCCCGAAGTGCAATTTTTATTGGTGGACAGCATCAACAAAAAATTAAATGTAATTAAAGAAGTGTCACAAGCTACAGGAATTAACAATTTGAGTACGCTGCATTCAAGGGCGGAGGATATTCAAAATAAAAAATTTGATGTAATCGTATCCCGTGCCGTAGCGCCATTAAAAGATTTATGGAAATGGAGCAAGCCCTTGCTCAGGAAAAATAAAACCGGCCAAACCGATGCTCCCAATGGGCTGATTTGCTTAAAAGGCGGTGACCTGGCACAGGAAATTCATGAAAGCCTTTGCAAACCTTACGTTTGGGAATTGGAAAAAATATTTGCGGAAGATTTTTTTGTAGAAAAATATATGCTTTACGTACCGCTGCGCTAATGGACATTTAAGTGAACCCCATTAATTAAAATTAACCCCGGTTTATTGTTGGGGAATTGCCGGCATGGGCAAATAGGGAAGTATCCGTAATAGCCGCTTTTAAATCCTCTTCAGAAATTTTATGATTTACATTGAATAAATGTTCTTCAATTTTTTTCTTGGTTTCCCGGTCAATAAACAATGATGAGAATTGAATATTGCTTTGATTCTTCTGGGTCTTTTTATCAGGCATAAGCATAAAATTTATCCGGTATTACAACCTGTATTTCCAAACTATGGTATTGCCAAAAGTTTTGGCGCCCTAAAATTACCGGATAAATCCAACGAAATTTTCAATTTTCAGTTACCGGGAAACCAACTGTGCATAAATTGTCATTAACCTGCCTTTACGAGGTTCATCTCCTTAATAAGATGAGTGGCTCCGGCAAATTTATCAACAATAAAAAG
>JAFDZZ010000070.1:34198-37794 GCA_018266715.1 Bacteroidota bacterium | reverse complement strand
GTTTAAATATTGATAACCCGGCATCCCTGGGCTCCTTAAGCAATAATTCCTACATCAATGTACTTTTTGATATAGGTGCTGAAATAGACCGCCATACGTTAAAAAGTAATAATTCCCCCGCAAAATACACTTCAAATAATACCAATATTTCTTACCTGCAATTTGGCTTACCTATTGCCGGTAAAAAAATGGAAGATAAAGGAATTATGTGGGGAGTAAGCTTTGGTTTAAGGCCCGTAACCCGAATTAATTATAAAATTGAAGATTACAGGAGAATTAGCAATATAGACACCGTTTTATATACTTATGAAGGCAATGGGGGTATTTCACAGGCAAATTTCAGTACAGGTATAAAATATAAAAATTTTAGTTTTGGGGTGAGTACCGGGTATTCATTTGGCTCAAAAGATTACAGTACCCAACTCCGTTTTTTAAATGATACCGTTCATTATTATAGCTCAAACAGCGCCACTAAAACAAGGTTTGGCGGGGCTTTTTTAACATTAGGCGCCCAATATCATATACCCACCAAAAAGGGAAATCTTCAAATTGGAGCATTTGCCAACCTTCAGCAAAATCTTAAAGCCAACATGGACAGTATTGATGAAACCATTGGATACGATTTTACCGGCGGAACCTATAATATAGATACCGTGGCTTCTGCAACGGATATAGCGGGAAGAATTATTGTACCGGCCAATTATACCCTGGGCTTTATTTACAGCCTTCCGCATTGGATGATAGGAGCCGATTTTACCATATCCCGCTGGGCGGATTATAAGTACTACGGTAAAAAAGAGGAAGCCACACAAAACAACTGGACGTTTAAAATAGGTGGCCAGTATTTTGGTGCAAACGAATCAACCGTATCAAACAATTATTGGAAATTTGTAAAATACCGTGCCGGTTTTTATATCGGTCCTGATTATATAAAACTGGATGATAAAAACCGCAATCAATACGGCATCAGTGTTGGCGCCGGTTTTCCATTAACGAGTTTTCAGCGCCTGAGGCTTGGAGAGTTTGTAACCCTAAACACGGGGATAGAATTTAGTGCCAGGGGCAATACCGGCAGCCGCAGTATGAGGGAAAACATTGTACGGTTTAATTTTGGTATTTCAATGGGCCAGCATTGGTTCCAAAAGCGTAAGTATGATTAATTCCAATTGTATTTTCGCACGCATAAATTGTTTTTATAAAGTGCATCCATTTTGACTTTTTCAATAAAATATACAGTATATACAGCAGCTATCCTTAGCTGCCTTTTTTTGCCGGCATGTGAAAATGATGAAAAAGCAGTTCAGCGGTTAAACAATAAATCCATAGGTGTAGAGGAGGCCAAAAAGGTGGAAATCATTTATACTACCGGGGGAAAAACCAAGGCGGTACTTACTGCTCCTTTAATGCTGCATGTACAGGAATCCACACCTTATTATGAATTTCCACAAACCCTGCAAACCGATTTTTATAATGAAGGCGGAATTATTGAAAGCAGGTTAAACGCACGCTACGGAAAGTATAAAGAGAACGAAGACCTTGTTTTTTTAAAAGACAGTGTGAGGGTGATCAATCTGCAAAAAGGCGATACGCTGTTTTGCAATGAACTTTATTGGAACCGCAAGCGAACCGGTGCGGAGTTTTATACCGACAAACCGGTACGGATACGCACCAAAACCCAAATAATTGATGGGATTGGTATGGAAGCCCGGCAGGATTTTAAAAGCTGGCTCATTAAAAAAAGTGTAGGTACCGTACAAGTGCCGGCATCCAAGTTCCCGATGTAAAAAACCTCATTTAGTAAACAGCATAATTATTTGTTGTGTAACTTTCCTGCCCTTTTAATAAACATATTCCATTCACTTTAAAAAACATACATTATGAAGAGATTTGCAACAGCCAACTGGAAAGGCACAGGAAAGGAAGGTAAGGGAACCTTAAGCACACAAAGTGCCGTACTTAATAATCACCAATATTCTTACTCTTCCCGTTTTGAAGAAGGCATTGGAACCAACCCGGAAGAGTTGGTGGCCGCTGCACATGCCGGTTGTTTTTCCATGAAGCTAAGTTTTGTATTAAATGCTGCCGGGTTCACTGCAGATAATATTGACACCCGTTGTGATATTACATTAGACAGCGGCGCCATTACAGAGTCGAAACTGACGGTAAGCGCCAGTGTTCCCGGTATTTCAAAAGAACAATTTGATACTGCTGTTGCCGATGCAAAAGCCAATTGCCCTATTTCAAAATTATACAACACTACTATTGTAGCGGAAGCAACCTTGTTATAATAAAAGGAATGTTCCTTATCCCGAAAGCCCGTTTTACGAACGGGCTTTTTAGATTATTTAAAACTGCCGTATGATTTCTTTTACCACGGCTTCATTTATTTTTATGGGATATTTTTTCTTTAATTCTGCTACCCATTCACGCTCGAGTAAGTCCTGGTAATCGTTTATTACAAGCCCACGGGCATCGGCAAAACTCCTTTGCTGGCCTGCAGGAAAAAGTTCAAGATACTTTACAAACAGGGCGGTGCCGTCGGCATTGCTGGTAATATCACTGTAGGTGTTGGGAAGGGGTACAATATTTTTTTCGGGGCTGTTGATTTGATCCAGGCTGTAACGGCCGCTATCGGCCTGTAGCCGTTCACTCATTTCTGTTGCAACGGAATGCCAGTTTTTACCCGCCTTTAAATCTTCTAAAGCATCCTGGGCATCTAAGGCGGTAGTGGCATTAAAGATTAAAATGCTTGCACTTTTATCCCAGGTATATTTTTCTTTATGCCCGTTATAGTAGTTTAGCAACCCAACGCTGTCATTAGAAGCCTTTCCCCAAATTTTCCGTTCCATAATTTCAAAAAGCATATTGCCTTCTTTAAATTCATTTACCTGGAAGGCAAAGTCGGCATTATATTTTTCCAGGTTGGCCTTATAATAGTTTAGAGAAATATAGCCGGCAAATTTCTTTAACAGCTCTTCATTGCTTTCACCTTTGTATTGCTGGAAATCGGTTTTGTATTGTTTCACAAAATTGAGCCAGTCGTAACCTTTAATGCCGGATCCATCTTTAAAACTTCCTATAATTTTATTGCTAATAGGAAGTGCGTACATTTTTTCTTTGGGCAGGTACTTCATTACCGTATCTGCATAACGAAGCAAATCTTCATTTTTTACCTGGGTGCCGGGTTTATAGCCCGTAAGTAAGATCACATCCCGGGTAAATTTTTCTTTAGGCGCATTTACCCGGCTATCCACCAAAATTTTGTGCTTAATTTCGGTTTGAAAATCTTCATCCGAAACATCGGTTACCGCCGGCTTATGAGAAAGGCGTTTTAAAATATGGATCCCGTATTGTGTTTCAAAGGGCTTGCTTATGTCCCCATCTTTTTGCAAGCTGATTACTTTGTTAAAAAAAGCATCGGAATATTTTCCTGCACCAAACTCCGGCAACTCCCCTTCGGTTAAATAGGTGTTGCGGTCATCACTGAATTTTTTTGCAGCTTCGGCAAAGTTCATTCCATGTTGAAGGAGTTGATATACCGAATCGGCTTTGTGAATTACCCGTTCTTTGGTATAATCATTGGCATCCGGGGGAAA
>JAFDZZ010000070.1:0-34144 GCA_018266715.1 Bacteroidota bacterium | reverse complement strand
ATAAAGCGGAAAATATGCCAGCCGTTTTTGGAACGATAGGGTTTTGAGTATGCACCGGGCTTTAATGAATAAATAATATTTTCATATTCGTAGGGCACATTAAATACCGTAATATATCCCAGGTCGGACTGGCGCAGCATAGAAAATTTTCCGGTAATTTCTTTAGCCATTGCCGGATAATCGGTAATGCCTTTTTGCAATTGGGCATAGGCTTCATCTATAGCAGCCCTGGCTTTAATGCTGTCATAATCGGCATTGATTGGCGCAAAGAAGTGAATGATGTGCAAATCTTTTTTACTTCTTTCAAACGCTTCTTTTTGCAGTGCATCCATGCTGTTTTTATCATTCAAATACGACTCGGCCACCTGGTTGCGAAAATTTTCCACATCATATTTTATTTGTGGTAAGGTGTCCAGCCTCAGGTCTTGAGCTTCTTTTACTTTTAATTTAAAATTGCTGTATAAATCCAGGTAATCCCTTATGGCTTTTTCTTTATCGGCCACTTCAACCTTATTTTTATTAAAGGCTTTTAAAAATTCTTCTTTAGAAACGGCATTTTTGCCGTAGGTAAAAACAGTTTGTGAAATACAGCTTGCGGCTAAAAGGATACATGCAAAAGCAAGGAAAGTTTTTTTCATTCATTCATTATTTAGAGGTGTTTAACAGCCGGTAATATCCCCGGGGTTTAAACACACTTATTGAACAGCGGTTTTAATTTTAGTTTCCAGCAGGTCGTTCATTTGTAATAAGGTAAGTTTTTTGCCAATAATTCTTTTTTCTTTATCAAGCAGGTAAAGCGTTGGCGTGGTTACTACATCGTACAATTGACGGAAGTTGGGGCGGTTAGAAGCTGTTTCTTCGTCTGCCTGCTTTTTACTTTGGTACACATTTGTCCAATCGGTAATGTGGTGTTCCCGGATAAATTTTGTCCAGTTGGCTTTTTGATCTTCTTTTTCAGAAAGCACCGCATAAATTTTTACTTTTTTAGCCTTCCATGATGCCCGGTAAATGGAATCCAGCCTGGGAACTTCTTCTTTACAATGGCCGCAATTGGGATCCCAAAAAATGACTACGGTATAATCACTGTTGAGGTCATACAAAGGCCTGGGCTTTCCTGCGGTATCTAAAAGTTCAAGATTGGCTGCGGCCTCTCCCAACTGGTTTGCCATTTGCATATAAGCACGGCGGGTGATAATTTCCATTTGCTTTTCAGTAAGCCATGGCGTTAACCCCTTGCTATGGTACTTTTCAAACAGGTGAATAAATACTTTATCCTGGCCCATATATTTGGGGTTAATGTACTCATCGGTAAACCAGTTGAGCAATAATTTATACATTTCCGGTGCATTGCGGGCATACAAAAGACGGTTGTCAATATCTTTAATTAAGGAGTCTGGCGCCTGTTGCATTACTTCCCTGTAATAACGCTCCAGCTTGGGCAAAAAAAACGGAGTGCGTATTATACGGTCATCCATAAAGTTGATGCCATCCCAGTAGTGTTGCTTATAAAAATAATAGTTGTTAAGGGTGTCCTGCCGGGTTACCGGTGCCTTTGTTGGATAAGGCGCTTCCTTCATGGCATTAAAGAGGGTAGCCATTAAAGAACCGGGATAATTTTGGATAAGATCTTCCCGGTATTGATTGATTTCTGTATTGAGTTTAATATAGTTGGCTTCATGTAAAGAAGAGTCTGCCTTGGTTTTAGAGCGCATATAGGCATCTCTTTCTGCCATGAGCATCCGGCCTTTTTCGTTTACAAATTTTTGATAGTTTACAAAACGTTCATTGTCTTTTGAGCCGGATATTTTTACCTCGGGTAGTTTTGTGGTATCGGCATCAATACTTATGGTTTGTACATCGCTTACCAAAAAATCAATAGAATAGCGTTTTCCCGGTAAAACCAATGCGTAGATGCCCTGCTGTAGCGGATGGTTTCCCTGGAAAACCACCATGCCTTTATCATTTACTTTTCCCGAGTCTTCAATATTTAGGCTTTTGCCATAGTGATAAGTGAGATAAGCCATACCCGAGTCGTAATTACAGGTTACACTTATTTTATATTGGGCATTAATTTTAAAACAAATCAATAAGAGCAGAATGGTGAAGCGTAAATATTTGTTCATGAGGTTGTAAAAAGTAGGAACAAATATATTTAATAAACAGCGTTTTTCATAAGTCATTACCCCGATATTAAGAATATTACATATCCTTAACAATTGATTGTGCCCTGTAATAAATGGCTGCTGTATTCAACGGCCAGATGCTTAATTTTGCCCGGTGAGGAAAAAACCAGAAAAGAAAGTATTACAAGATGTGCTTATAACCGGCTATGCAGCTGAAGGAAAAGCATTGGCAAGGCTCATTACCGATGAGGGAGAACCGGGAAAAGTGCTTTTTGTAGAGTCTGTTGTGCCGGGCGACCGGGCAGATGTATGGGTTACTAAAAATAAAAAAGACTGGGCCGAAGGACGGCCTCTAAAAATTACCCAATTTTCAAAAGACAGGGTAGTGCCCTTTTGTAAACACTTTGGTGTATGCGGAGGCTGTAAATGGCAAATGTTGCCCTACCACAAGCAATTGGAATATAAGCAGCAGGAGGCAGAACAAAATATCAGGCGAATTGGCCGGCAGGAAAATTTTTTAATGTTACCTATAGCGGCCGCACCACATACCACTGCTTATCGCAATAAGCTGGAGTTTACCGCAAGTAATAAGGAATATATTGTTGACTTAACCAATCATCAGGAAGCCCCCAAAGCAGGCGCCCTGGGCTTTCATGTACCAAGGATTTTTGACAAAACCATTGATATTTACGAATGCCATCTTATGCATGATGTCAATAATCAAATACGAAATACCGTAAGGGATTATGCCATTAAGCAGGATATTGCGTTTTATGATATTCGGGAACATACCGGCTGGCTCAGGAATATTATTATCCGGTTTTGCAGCACTGGAGAATTAATGGTAAATGTGGTTATTAATTATGATGATCCGTCTACCCTTATCCCGCTTTTGGAACATCTGTTAAAAAATATTCCCCAAATCAGCACATTGCTCTATACCATAAATACCAAGTGGAATGATAGTATTTTTGATTTAAAGCCGGTGGTATTTTTCGGCAAAGGTTATGTACTGGAACGATTGGGTAATTTTCAATTCATCATCAGCCCCAAATCTTTTTTTCAAACCAATACGGTGCAGGCAGAAAAACTCTATTCTATTGCTGCCGAATTTGCCGCATTAACCGGCCGGGAAACCTTGTACGACCTCTACTGTGGCACGGGAAGCATTGGTATTTATATGAGTGAAAAAGCCCGGAAAATTATTGGGGTGGAAATTATTGAAGAAGCCATAGAAGATGCCCAAAAAAATGCAGCCCTCAATAAGATTAACCATATTGAGTTTTTTGCCGGCGATGTGATAAAAATCTGTAACAACGAGTTTTTTTCCAAACACGGAAAGCCCGATGTAATAGTTACCGACCCTCCGAGGGCAGGCATGCATGAAAAACTGGTAGTTAAATTGCTGGAAATAGAAGCGCCTAAAATTGTTTACATTAGCTGCAATACGGCTACGCAGGCAAGAGATATTGCATTGCTTGCAGAAAAATACAGGCTGGAGAAACTGCAACCGGTAGATATGTTTCCGCATACCCACCATATTGAAAGTGTTGCATTATTAACTTTAAAGATTCATCAATAACCATTAATAAACGATCGTATGGCTTATAACAGTTATGGAAACCGCTTTTTAAAAGATACCCCGGTGGTGATGAACCTGGTCATCATCAATGTGTTGGTTTTTTTGATTCAAAGCTTGTTTGATGGAAAAGAAGCAACCATTACCATGAAGCTGGCTTTGTGGCCAATTGACAGTGGCGAGTTTAAGCCCTACCAACTGGTTACACACATGTTTACCCACGGCGGTTTTGCTCATATATTGTTTAATATGTTTGCCCTTTGGAGTTTTGGCACCTGGCTGGAGAAAAGCTGGGGTCCTAAAAAGTTCTTGTTTTTTTACCTTGCCTGCGGTCTTACGGCTGCGGTTGCACAACTCTTGTTTTCTAATGTTCCGGCTGTAGGCGCATCCGGCGCTGTTATGGGGCTTTTTGCGGCTTTTGCTTATTTGTTTCCTAATGCACAACTTATTATGTTTCCAATTCCGGTTCCGGTAAAAGCAAAATGGGCCATTGCAATAATGGCAGCTATTGATTTATTTGGCGGCGTAAACCCAACGGGCAGCAATATTGCCCACTTTGCCCACCTGGGTGGTTTAATTATGGGTTTTATTTTAGTGATTTATTGGAATAAAACCAATAAAAAAACATTTTATTAAAAGCTTGTCTTGCAACATTTTTTTTCTTTTAATTATCTTTAAAGAAACAACAAGGCATGGGAGAGTCAGACCGTTACGGTGATTTTAAAAAACCAACTTTTAGGAATAAAAACTTTCTGAACCCGGAGGGTAATGCATTATTAAGCCTATGTTTTATTAACGTTGCGTTTTTCCTGGTATTGGCCTTTCTTAAACTGGGCTTTAGGGCAAGCCATTATGCGCCTTCTTTATTTGAAAGCAATATTTTACAATGGTTGGCATTAGGATCCGGCTCTTCCCTGGGGCTGAGCAGGCCATGGACATTGCTTACCTATATGTTTTGCGATGTTGATCTTATTCGCTTTGTGGTTAATTTAATTTGGCTTTGGGTATTTGGCAATATTTTACAATCCCTTTATGAAGAGGTTAAAATTATTCCCATTTATTTGTATGGAGGAATAATAGCCGGTATTGCCTGGGTAGCAGCAACCTATTTTTTAAAAAGTGGCGACCATACAAAATTATTTTTACTGGGGGCAAATTTACCTACTGTAGCAGTGGCTTCGGCCACTACGTTTATGGTTCCCCGGTTTAAAATTATGCAACATATTAACGGGGGGATATCGTTGTGGATATTATGGGTCATTTTTTTGGCTATAGCCATTACTTCCTCGGGAAATGTAGCGCAAATAATAGCTATTGGAGCTGCCCTGTTAACGGGATTTGTGTATGTATATCTTTTTAAAAGGGGCATAGATTGTGGTGCATGGATGGTTAAATTAACCCGGAGCGCTAATACATGGTTTGCTCCCGGGAATAGTAAAAAGAATACGCCAAAGCAGTTGTTTTATGAAACCGGCAACCGCAAGCCGTATACGAAAACACAAAATCTCACTCAAAAAAAGATTGATGAAATACTGGATAAAATCAATCAAAAAGGCTATCAGTCGCTGAGTAATGAAGAAAAAGAGTTATTAAAAAAAGCTTCCGAATCAGATGAGTTGTAATGAAAAATGCCCACCTTAGGCGGGCATAACCATTCCACTTTTTATTCAAAAAATTTTAATTGCTTTCGGCTGCAGCAGATTTGTTTTTTGCAATCAAATCTTTTACATCCTGCGGTACATAATCATCATAAAGTTTTTGGCCTTTTGCCTTCACTTTGTCTTTTAACTGCTTTTTTTCATCGGCACTCATTTTATTGTATTTATAAATACCGTAGGCGGCAATGCCTGCAAGCAATAATCCTAATCCTTTTTTTGCGTTCATGGCTAGTGATTTTTTGGATGAATAATTTGGTTTAGTGTTTGGTGGAGTCAGCAGCGGCCTTCTTTTTGTCTTTGTTTTTACCAATGATCGTTCCTGCGGCAGCTCCTACAACACCGCCAATGATAGCGCCTTTTGCATTTTTACCAACAGTGGCGCCTACCACGGCACCGCCTACGCCACCAATAATTGCGCCTTTAGCGGTATTGCTCATTCCTTTCTTTTTTTCCGGAGTTGCTTCCGGCGCTGTTTCAGTTGTGGCTCCTCCCTGCGTACCGGCTGTTTGACCGGGTGCAGGTTCTGTTGAAGCAGAAGGAGCAGTTGTAGTAGTTGTTGTTGAAGGTGTGGTTGTGGTGGTTTGCTGGGCAGGTACCTGCACTACTTTTTCTTTAATAATCACTTTTTCAATCACTTTAGGCTCGGCAGTAGCTGAGGGAGCTGTGGAGTTTGTAGCATTGTTTACAGCCGCAGTATCAGCCAATGCATTTTGGCCATTCGTTGCAGAGGAGTCGTTTAAAATTAAGTTTTGACCGGGTTCTTCCTGTTTTTGAGATTGGCAGGCTACCAGCACAGCAGCTAATGCAATTCCTGAAAATAATTTTTTCATTTTTTAAGTTTAGTTTTTTGTTAATTAAGGCAAAAATATTGCCAATATTTGCCTGGGTTGATGTTTTTAGCTTTAACCCCTGTTGTGGAATAATAAATAAAAACAAAAACGGCCGCAAAACTATTGCAATAGACGTTCCAATAATTGCTTTTGGTGCCTCAAAACGGTTTTTTTGCATTTCTTTATATTTTACACATAAAAAAAGCAGGGAGTTTTGTCCCTGCCCTTTTTCAAATAACACTTAATTAAGCTACGGCTTTGCTACCCAGCATCAGCAATTCATTAGCCTGAATTTCGGTAAAGTGTTTTTTGTTGCCTTCTTTATCGGTATAAACCCTGCTAACGAGCTTTCCTTCCAGGCATATTTCAGCTCCTTTGGAAAGAAATTTTTCAGCAATTTCGGCTACTTTGCCCCAGGCAATGATATTATGCCATTGGGTTTCGGTTACTTTTTCGCCATTTGCATTGCGATACACTTCGTTAGTGGCGAGGGAAAAACGCACTAATTTTTTTCCATTTTCTGTGTTGCGTACTTCCGGGGCGTTGCCTAAATTGCCAATCAATTGAACTTTGTTTTTTAATGCGTACATGTCTTTAAAATTTAAATGTTTAAAAAATTTTTTATTTCAGTCAACCCATTGTGGATTGACAAGGCAAAGATGCAACGGCAGAAAAGCATTAGACGGAGATTAAGTGTTTACATGCGGAAGTAAACGGTTGAAAGCGTTTGTTGTCGGATAAGCAGAGTTTAATCGGCTTATTTTCAAGCGATTTAAAAAATTCAGGAAATTTTTATCAAAGCCAATATTTTTTTTATTTCACCGACTCCAGTGCTAATTTCATCATGGGGATAAGTGCTTTTTCCCGTTCATCGGCAGAAATAAACCGATGGGTGGGTATAATATCGGAAACGGTAAGCAGGGTTGCGGCCGCCTTGCCCAGGTGTAAGGCATTTGCAAATAATGAAAAGGCTTCCATTTCTACCGCAAGGCATTGCTGTTGCTGTGCTATAACCGGAGTGCCCGGGTTTTTGCGATAAAAAATATCACTGCTGTGAATATTACTAATCTTTAAGGGAAGGCCGAGCTTTTTTGCGGTATCTTTTATTTTATCAAACGTATTCCCCTGGTGAGGGATTAAACTTTCTTCAATTTCCCAGGCATACCTGGCAAAAGTAGATTCACTTGCGGCAGCTTCTGCCAATACCAGGTCAAATAAATCCAATGCCGTAGAATAGGCTCCACAGGTGCCAATGCGTATAATGCTGTCCACTTCATACTCGGTATAAAGTTCATAAGAGTAAATACCAATGGATGGGCAGCCCATTCCACTGGCGCCAATGGTTACGGGGGTTCCTTCATATTTTCCGGTAAAGTAAAAAGCATTCCGTGTTTGACTTACCAGTTTAACTTCTTTTAAAAAATTATCGGCTACATATTTTGCCCTTAACGGGTCGCCGGGCATTAATACGGTTTTGGCAATTTCTCCTTTTGCTGCGCTAATGTGTACACTCATATATCCTGATTAAGCGCATGAAGATAGAAATTTGAAAGGAATTCTTGAAAAAGAAAAATAAGCAGCAGCTAGTTTTTATTAAATAAAAAAACAAAAGCTTTGTTTTGAGAAAACCGGATAAATGATTTTATTACAGCGGGCTTTTTGCAGATGGTATATTTATTGAGGTCAATAATTTCATGACTTTTCACAATATTATCGAGGGACTCTACGGAATAGAGTAACTCATGCAATTGGGTAACCTGCCGTTCTATGGAACGGCGGCTCATAAACTCATGCCTGAATAATACTAATAGATCTCGATTATCTTTGTTCATGATAAAGCGAAGCAAACGGATTGTTAATAACCAACCATGCCTTGCCTATTGGGACACCCACACTGCCCTTTTTTTGACGAAGAACAGCCGGCAGCCACTAAAGCAAAGGCCAGCAATAACAATGAGATGAATTTTAGCTGATTTTTCATATAAATAACGTTACAAATTAAACTATTTTCACTGAATTTTATTGCCCTTATTAGTATATGAATAAAAATTCTACAGGCGCCTTAAACCCACTTACCATACTCATTGCGCCATTAGATTGGGGCCTGGGCCATGCTACCCGTTGTGTACCAATAATTCATGAATTAATAAAATTAAAGGTAACCGTAATTATAGCGGCCGAAGGACCTGTTAAGGTTGTTTTAAAAAAAGAATTTCCGGAGCTCAAAATAATTCCCTTAAAGGGCTATCATATTAATTACAGCAAAACTAAAGCGGGTTTTTTCTCTAAACTTATCCTGCAATCGCCTAAAATTTTTAACGCCATCAATTATGAACATAACTGGCTGATACGGGTTATAAAAACACATAAAATTGATGGCGTAATTTCAGACAACCGCTTTGGATTGTGGACCAAAGCCGTTCCCTGTGTTTACATCACCCACCAGTTAAATCTTCATAGTCCCAATATAGCCTTAACAATTTTGGGGCAAAAAGTGCACTATAATTTTATTAACCGCTATACCGAGTGTTGGGTACCCGACTATGAGGAAAACGGTTTGGCCGGAAAACTTTCTCGCCCGATGAACCTGCCGCACATTCCTCTTAAGTACATTGGTCCATTATCCCGCCTGCAAAAAAAGAACGTAAAAAAAGGGTTGGATATTTTTGTGGCTTTATCAGGGCCAGAGCCCCAGCGCAGCATTTTGGAAAAAATTCTTGCCCCACAGATTAAACAATCGGGTTTGCGTTGTGTATTTGTTCGTGGCCTTCCAGGTGAAACAAAAACCAGTTATGCCGATAACGATAACTTTAAGATGTATAACCATCTTCCCTCGGATAAATTTAGTGAATGGATGCAAAAAGCCCAATGGGTAATTTGCAGGTCGGGGTATTCATCTATTATGGATCTTGCCGTAGTGGGCCAAAAAGCAATATTGGTGCCTACGCCGGGGCAAACAGAGCAGGAATACCTGGCAGAAACCGTACAGGCACAACATTTTTTTATGGCAGCCAAACAAGAGGGCTTTTCCTTGAAGGCCGAACTGGAAAAGGCGGGTAAATTTAATTTTAAACAGGTGGAAATTGCTCCTAAAAACCTTAAGACTGCGGTTAAAAGCTTTGTGGAACAAATTAAGCTCAACAAGAAAAAAGAATCAAATTAATTTTTGAAAATCACCAGGCCATTACTGTTCTTATTATTACTGCCCACAATACTGCTGCTACCGTAAGCATGAAATAAAAAGCCCGCCAAACCCCGGGCATCCTGCATTTTTTCAACAATCGTTTTAAAAGAATGCGTTCCTTCGCAAAATATAATCCGGTTAATTTTTTTTTGAGTTACAAGGGCCTTAATATTTTCCCAGCGCCCGATGTTTGCTTCGGTATCGGTTTCATTATTGGCTATTCTTCCGCAAACGATTATGGGTTGCCGGGCAAATTTTAAAAGATGCAGGAGTGCATTAAACTCCGGTTGTGAAGCCTCTATAACAGCATTTGTATTTTTATTTACTGCTGGCTCCAACCATAATTTACGCAAGGCAAATTTCATGTGGGCAATACATTGACCGGCTGTTATACTTGCATGCAGTAAAGCCCTGGTGATTTTATTGGAGTGCTGGTGTTTATTGACATAAATATGCATGGCATTATAAAAATGCCGGGTATAGCTTTTTGAGAACTTTTGAGTGCTTTCTCCCTTAAAATGAACAATGGTTGTACCGGCAAAATAATGGTTTTCCATGCCCGCAAGATGTACCCGGTAACTTAGGTCAACATCTTCGCCATACATAAAAAAGCGTTCATCAAAGCCCTGTGTAATTTCAATAGCTTTCCTTGAGATCATCATAAATGCGCCGGCAAGTACTTCCACCCTCCCGCTTTTGTTTTCGGGAATATGACCCAGGTAATAACCGGAAAAGGTTTTTGAACGTGGAAATAATTTACACAATCCCGAAAACTTAAAAAAGGAATTGGATAATGTGGGAAAGCCCCTTTTACTTTCTTTTAAAAAATTTCCATTTCCATCAATCATTCGTACCCCTAATGCAGCACAGCGTTCATTGGCTTTCATGTACTCCAGGCATTTGTTAAGGCAATCTTCGGCCAGCAGGGTATCGGGGTTGAGGAATAAAACATAATCAGATTTTGCTTTTTGTAAAGCCAGGTTATTGGCCTTTCCAAAGCCCAGGTTGCTGTCCAGCCAGGTAAATTGTACCTGCGGAAATTTTTCCGTAAGGTATTCTTTACTTCCATCTGTTGAGGCATTGTCTATAACCAGTATTTCGGATTTTATATCCTTTATGGCTTTTAATAAAGAATAAAGGCATTGCTCCAAAAAAAACTTTACATTATAATTTACAATGATTACAGATAATTGCAAAGGGAGGTTTTTGCTGCAATTAATCATTTTTAATGCGGATTACAAAGAAAATGTACCACTATTCTCCGGGAGATAGACCCGTGGTATTCTTTATCTTTGCGGCATGTTAAAAGCCACTCTTTTAAATGCGGTGAATGCCGGCGCAGCCGAAATCAGGAGATATTATAACGGAAACTTTGCTATTTCAAACAAAGAAGGAGTTAACAACCTGGTTACCGAAGCCGATCATGCTTCTGAAAAAGCCATCCTGGCAGAAATAAAAAAAACCTTTCCCGACCATTTTATTTTAAGTGAAGAAACCGGCGAAATTGTTACCAACAGCGAGTATAAATGGATCATTGACCCCATTGACGGAACGGTAAATTTTGCAAACGGCATTCCTTTGTGTTGTGTAAGTATTGGCGTGGAACATAACGGAAAAATGCTGATGGCAGCCGTGTATGCCCCTATATTAAATGAAATGTATTTTGCCGAAATAAATAACGGAGCTACCCTCAACGATAAAAAAATACAGGTTAGCAGTAAACAGGAGCTGATGAAAAGTTGCCTGGTTACCGGGTTTCCCTATACCTACCTCGACAGCCCCAATGGTCCGTTACAAATTTTTGAAAAATTGATCCGATGTGGCATCCCGGTAAGAAGGCTGGGAAGCGCAGCCATTGATTTGTGCTGGGTGGCTGCAGGGCGTTTTGACGGCTTTTATGAACATAAACTGGCCGCCTGGGACAGCGCAGCAGGCTTTTTAATTGTAAACGAAGCCGGGGGAAAGGTTACCGATTTTAAAGGCAACGATTTTTCGCCTTACCAACCCCATATCCTTGCCAGCAACGGAAAAATACATGAACAGTTAAAAGCCGTGGTAAATGGCGCCGAAGTAAAAAACACCATATCCTAAATGAATCAAAGAACCGAAATAGCATCTCTTGGTGAGTTTGGACTGATTGACCATCTTACCCAAAACAATGAAATAAAAAATGCCTCTACAGTTTTAAGCGTAGGCGATGATGCTGCCGTAATGGATCATTTTGGCCGGCAAACCGTTGTTTCTACAGACTTGCTGATTGAAGGCATTCATTTCGACCTTTCCTATACGCCTCTAAAACATTTAGGCTACAAAAGTATTATCGTAAACCTAAGCGATATTTATGCCATGAATGCTACCCCCACCCAGGTTACGGTAAGCATTGCGTTCAGCAACCGATTTGGATTAGAGGCGCTGGATGAATTATATGCAGGCATTTATGCCGCCTGCAATAAGTACCAGGTTGACCTGGTAGGGGGCGATACCTCTTCTTCACAAAAAGGTCTTATCATTAGCGTAACGGCTATTGGCGAAGTGGCACCGGGAAATTTTATTAAACGAAGCACTGCCCAACCCAACGATCTTATTTGTGTAAGTGGGGAGCTTGGAGGCGCTTTTCTCGGCCTTACCCTTTTAGAACGGGAAAAGAAAATTTTTGAAGAAACGGGCGCCCAACCCGATCTTGAAAACCAGGCCTATATAGTCGGACGTTTATTAAAACCCGAAGCCCGGCAGGACATTATTGAGTACCTGGCCAATGAAAAAATTATTCCAACCGCCATGATGGATATAAGCGATGGCCTTAGCAGCGATATACTGCATATTTGTAAACAAAGCAAAATGGGTTGTGTGTTGTATGAAGATAAATTTCCCATAAATGAAGAAGCAAAGCAATTTGCCTATAAACTTCAACTGGACCCCACTGCTTGTGTGCTTAGCGGGGGTGAAGATTATGAATTGCTGTTTACTATTTCACAAGCCGATTTTGAAAAAGTAAAGGGCAATAAGAGCATAAGTGTAATTGGATATATAACCAATGAGAAAGAAGGTTGCCATCTTATAACCCGGGGCGGCAGCAAACATCAATTAATTGCCCAGGGTTGGAACCATGCCAAGGCAAAGGAGCAATAAAGGAGTTAATATTTTTTTTATTTTGTAACGGATATGAAATTAAGGAATGCCCTACTGGTTTTGCTTTTGCCATTCTTATATTCCTGTGCAACCAGCCATTATTCCCCGGCAAAAAAATATCCCTCTGCCGCTTTAAAGGAAGATTACCGGCTGCTGAAAAATATACTTGAGGCAAAACACCCTTCACTTTACTGGTACACTCCTAAAGACAGCATGGATTTTTATTTTAATTTTTATGAGCAGGTCATTCCGGATAGCATGAATGAACCCATGTTTGCCTGGCATATCCTTGCCCCGTTAACTCAAAAAATTCATTGCGGCCATACCAGCGTAAGCCTCAGCAATGGTTATGCCAAATGGGTTAAAGACAAACAGCTCCCCTCTTTTCCTTTATTTCTAAAAGCCTGGAAAGATACCCTGGTGGTAATGGGAAGTTTAATTAAGAACGACACTGTCTTTAAACGGGGAACCCTTGTTACTTCCATAAATGGGATTCACAATAAAGATTTGATTCAACGAATGTTTAATTTTTTGCCCGAAGATGGTTACGCAAACAATATTAATTATTTAAGGATAAGCTCAAACTTCCCTTATTTTCATCGTAATATTTTTGGGCTAAGCCGGCAATATACAGTTACCTATTTAGATTCATTACAGCAGGAAAAAAAGGTAACCATTGCTGCCTGGGAACCCCCTAAGCCGGATAGTGTAAAAAAACGTCAACCCAAAATTAAAAAACCCAAACCTCCCAAAGAAGAAAGAGAAAACCGGTACAGAAGTTTTAAAACAGACAGCACAGGAAGTTTTGCCGTAATGAATTTAAACAGTTTTACCAAGGGCCATTTAAGGAGGTTTTACCGGAAAAGTTTTAAAACCTTACAACAAAAAAACATTAGCAACCTAATCATTGATATACGCAGCAATGGAGGGGGGCGGGTGGGCCTTTCCACTTTATTAACCCGGTATGTTTCCCGAAAACCGTTTAAAGTTGCCGATTCCATTTACGCAGTTTCAAAATCTATGGCGCCTTTTACCGGGCATATTAAAAATGGTTTTTTGACTAATATCGAATTGTTTTTCATCACCAAAAAGCATAAAGAAGGTCGCTATCATTTGGGCCATTTAGAACGGAAAATCTATAAGCCAAAATCCAAAAATCATTTTTCGGGCAGGGTTTATATCCTTACCAACGGGCCAACTTTTTCTGCATCGGCTTTGTTTTGCAATGCCATGAAAGGCCAGCCGGGTGTAACACTTGTAGGTGAAGAAACCGGGGGTGGATGGTATGGAAATAATGGTATAATAATACCGGATATTGTTTTGCCCAATACAAAAATTAGGGTGAGATTGCCTTTGTTTAGGCTGCTGCAATTTGAGCACGATAAAGTACCTCAAAAAGGCACCGGTGTAATTCCCGATATTTATTGCGGCCCCAGCCTGGATGCTTTAATCCATAGGGTTGACAACAAAATGGAGTTGGTAATAAAAATGATTCGGAGTAATAAGCTACAATAATAGTTAAAGGTGAAAACAATTTTAATTACCGGGGCAAACGGGTATATTGGTAAACAATTGGCCGGTCAATTGGCAACAAAAGGCCATACCATAATTGCAACTTCAAGAAACGGGTTGGGCAATACCATTAAAATGGATTTTACCAACGAGGCAGAAATTAAAAATGTTTTATTTAGGTTTAAACCGGCAATAATTATACACTGTGGCGCCAAAGGAAAGCCCGATGAATGTGAGTTGAATAAAGAAACGGCCTTGCTTGCCAATGCAACCGCAACAGGCTGGCTGGTTCAAAATGCCGCAGCCATTAAAGCATATTTTATTTTTTTGTCCACCGACTTTGTTTTTGGCGGATCAAAAGCCTGGCTTACCGAAGCGGACAAACCCAACCCGGTAAATTATTACGGCTTTACAAAATTATTGGGCGAGCAGGCCGTACTGAGCTATTCCAATAGCTGCATTATTAGAACCGTATTGGTTTACGGCAAGTCCATGGATGGGCGGGAAAACCTGGTATCTCTTACTAAGAAAAAACTGGAAGCCGGAGAAGCATTTAAAGTGGTAAATGACCAGGTACGAACGCCCACTTATTTGATCGACCTTTTAAACGGCATTGAGGCTGTAGTGAATAAAGAAGCAAAAGGCCTTTTTCATATCAGCGGATGCGAAATGTTTACCCCATATGAAATAGCCCTTGAAACCGCAACTTTCCTGGGCCTCGATACTTCTTTATTGATTCCTGTAACAAAAGATACGTTTAAAGAAATTGCCCAACGGCCGCTTTTTAGCGGGTTTAATTGCCAAAAAGCCTTTGATGAACTGGGGTATAAGCCAACGCCATTTAGGAGTGCATTAAAAAAAATATTTTAACTTCAGGCAATAAATCGCCTTATATGTCATCCGCATCCACAGCGCCCAAATTATGCCTGGCTTGCAATAAGCCGCTCAAAGGAAGAATTGATAAGAAGTTTTGTGATGACTACTGCCGCAATAACTATAACAACAGCTTAAAATCAACGGATGTAAATATTGTACGAAACATCAATAATGCTTTGGGAAAAAACAGGAGAATTTTAAACGAAATAGTGCCAACAGGATCTGAAACGGCAAAAATCAACCATGAAAAACTGTTAACAAAAGGATTTCAGTTTAAATTCCATACGCATACCTACACCAATAAAAAAGGCGATATTTATTTTTTTTGCTATGATTTGGGATACCTTCCCCTTGAAAATAATTGGTACCTGGTTGTAAAACGTAAGGAAGAACTTTAAATACTTCAAAAATGTCAATCCTTAACATTACTACCATACAAACGTATTTAACCTGGGAAAACAAAATAGAAAACCTTAAAATGTTTTCGGAAAAAATTGCGGCTATTGAGGAAACAACCGAAATAGTGGTTTTGCCCGAAATGTTTTCAACCGGGTTTAGCATGAACCCCGCCGCCCTGGCCGAAACCATGGAGGGCGATACATTTAACTGGATGAAGGAAACGGCAATGCAGGAAAAAATTATTCTTACCGGCTCTATCATTATTGAGGAAGAGGGAAAATATTTCAACCGGCTTATTTGGATGTTGCCCAATGGGCAGTTTGCCACTTATGACAAGCGCCACCTTTTTGCTTTTGCCGGGGAACACAATAATTATACCGCAGGAAATAAACGATTAATAGCTTCGGTAAAAGGGTGGAAAATAAATTTGCAGGTTTGTTATGATTTGCGTTTTCCCGTATGGGCAAGGCAGCAAGCAGAAGGCAACCTCCCCGAGTATGACGTACTGATTTATGTGGCCAACTGGCCCGAACGAAGGAGCCATGCCTGGAAAACCTTACTTTGCGCAAGGGCTATAGAAAACCAATGCTATGTTATGGGCGTAAATCGTGTGGGTAATGATGGCAACGGCATTTACCATAGCGGCAACACTATGGTTATTGATCCCCTGGGTGAAGTGCTCTATCACTTAAAAGATGAAGAAGACTGCTTTACCATTTCGCTTGAAAAAGAACACCTGCAGCAGGTGAGGGAAAAATTTCCTTTTTGGAAAGACGGCGACAATTTTAAGATTTATTAATACAGCCTTATCTTCTTTTTGCCAATACAATTACATTTTTAAATTTCTTTGTTTTGCCCTGCAGGTTAAACACTTCGGTATAAATGATGTAAATGCCCGAACTGAGTTTTTGTTGTTTTTCTCCCAATCCATCCCAGCGGTAATAACCCTTTAAGCCATTAAGCGCATTGCGTTGTAAGTACCGCACCGGTCTTCCATTGGCATCAAAAATGGTAATATTAGCAACATAGCCCGGCTCGGGAAAACTATAATTTAAGGTTGCAAAATCATCAAGGCCGTCATTATCCGGGCTAATGATTTCCGGCTTTACGGTAATTTCTCCCTGCACGGCGGCATCGGCTTTAAATTGAGAATTTTTATAGGTGGGCGTTCCATAATTTACACTGCTTGAAGCGCTATGCCAGTTTTGCTCGTTTTGTGTAGCTGCATTATAATCTATTCGCTCTAAGGCCACGCCGTCTTCATTGCTGATTAAGGCAAAATGCCAGTCGTCTAAATAACTGAGCTTATCAATAATTTTGCCTTGCTCATTTAATAAAATCACATTGCCGGCATCGTCGTTAAAAGAAGGCATTGAGGATAATTCTAAAAAAGCCATTGGGTTTTGGGCAATATAATCTCTCATTACCAATGCCGCATTTTGTGTTACTACAATAAAATCCCCCGGGAAAAACAAATAGTCTTCAGCAGAAAATTGGTATATACTGCTGATTTGCCCGGCCGTATTTAAATTGGCGATGTACGCATTTTTTAAATTTAATATTTTGTTGCTGCGGTTATAAAACTCCACGTAATCGTTACCGTTGGGCAAAGGGTTAAATAGTATTTCATTAACCACTATATCCAAACTGTCGGTAGGTTCATACAAACCCACCCTTGCAGTATTGGGGTTGCCAATAATGTTTCCACTGCAATCGGTAACCGCATTTACGGTAACGGTATAAATTTTATTTCGAAGTAATGGATTGCCTAAGGTTAAAGTTACCCGGTCAAACACCGGGGCCAATGGCGTTGCAAGCAATGCTGTTCCAATACCATCGCTTATACTGTATTGCGAAGCGAGGGAAGCGTTAACGCTGTCAACCGGTTCGTTAAAAACAAGGGTAATGTGTACACTGTCTGCCGCATAAGCACGGAGCAGTTTTGGGCTTGTATTGTCGGGGTTTACAGCATCAACAGAATTTTTCTTTCCCGGCGTACCTCCCTTTGCATCGGTGCTGGCAATCCAGTTGCTCATGCCCGAGCAGGGATTTTGTGTATCAATCATTTCCAGGCTCCAGCCGCCATCTTTTTTTAATTCATTTTGATACCAGGCATCTGTATAGCTTACGCTGTGAATGGTATTGCCCTGAGGTGATAGCAGGTATAGCACATCTCCGGTATTGTTTAAGCTGGGGAAACTGGTTACGGAAATTACCGGGCCAAAAGCCGATAAGGAAGAAACAGCGCTGCCGGTACACACTACCACAAAACTGTCTGCCTTTAAAATATAATTTGGCATGGGGCCGCTTACCCCTGTTGATTTTCCTACACGCCAGTTTTGAAGATTAATATCAAAGCCGGTAGTATTTTTCAGTTCCAGCCATTCTACATCGGGTAACTGAACCAATGGTGTTGGATCTGCCATGAGTTCATCAATTACTATAGAATACGGGCTGGGTATAAAATAGCTGAAAACCGCAATTTCGTTGCTTATGGCATTGCCGGCCAGGTCGGTAACGGCATTAACAGTAACTGTGTGGTTTTGGTTGCTGGGAAAATTGGTTGCAAAATTCAGGTGAACCAATGAGGCATTTACTAAATCCCTAACTGCTGTTAAAGGCATACCAATGCCATTGTTTACAACATAGTTTGATGCGGTTTCGGCAGTGGTTAAACCTACAGGTTCATTAAAGAGTATATCCACCGTACTTTGAGATGTGGCCGTTGCAGAAACAATGCCCGGGGGGTTGGTGTCGGGCACATAAGTTTGAACGGTAATATTATCAAAGAAATGCTTTTGAAAAAAAGACGATGTGCTTTGTTTTATATAAATACCAAAAAATGCCGATGTGGAATACGTATTGTCAATAACCAGTCCTTCATTAAAAAAACTATTTCCCGTTCCGCTAATATCCCTGTTAAGGCTCCATTGGTTGGAAGCATTGCGGGTTACCCTTATTTTTAATGTGTTATTGCTGGTATTAAGTGTGCCGTTTACACCGTCAATAATTTTTATAGAACTGGCGCCGTCTTTTCTAAAGAGCGAAATTTCATCATCGGTGCCGCCCATGCGTACAAAATAACCATTGGTTGTATTGGCCGTTACATCAGCAGCAGATGCAATAAGATATACATCAACATAATTTGCCGAAGAGGTATTAAAAGCAAGCGTTGCATCAAAATCCCACTGAGCGGTTGTTGCCATTGTGCTTGCCGTGCTTAAGTAAAATGCAGCATTGGCGGTTGTATTATTACTTTGAAGTTGCAGGGCACCATTCACAATAAAATCTGAAACGCCTCCGCCCCAGGCAGGGTTTGCGGTAAAGTCGCCATCGTCAAAATTTTCAGAAAACTGTGCAGTTGCCGGGTGAAATAAAATTATGGCAAAAGCCGCAAATAAAAACTTTCTCATAATCAGTATTATATCTTTAAAGATACGGTATTTGCCGAACTGAATAGATTATTGAAACCCGGACTAAAGGAATAGGTTTTTAAATCTTTATTTCAAGATATACCGGGCAATGGTCGCTATGTTTAATATCCGGATAAATTTCGGCATTAAGCAGGTTGCCTTTTAATGCTTCCGTTGCATTGATATAATCTATTCTCCAGCCTTTATTATTGAGCCTTACGCTGGGGAAGCGCTGGCTCCACCAACTATATCGGTGTGGCTCCGGGTGAAAAACCCGGAAGCTATCTATCCAGCCGCTATCTAAAAATTGGGTGAACCATTCTCTTTCTTCGGGCAAGAAACCCGATGAATTTTTATTTCCTTTGGGGTCGTGTATATCTATTTCCTGGTGGGCTATATTGTAATCACCACAAAGAATGAGTTTGGGATTTTTCTTTTTTAATTTCTTTAAGTAATCTGCTATTTCGTCCAGCCATTGGTATTTGTAATTTTGCCTTTCATCGCCGGAGGTGCCCGAAGGAAAATAAGCATTGATCATCTTGATTTCGCCAAATTGAAGTTCAATCACCCTTCCTTCGTTATCGCTCATGGCATGCCCGGTTCCTTTTTTTACGGCATCGGGTTTTATTTTAGTTAAAACGGCAACACCGCTATACCCTTTTTTTTGTGCGCTAAACCAATAAGAGGTATAACCTGCTTTTTCAAATAGTTTTGTATCTACATCTGCTTCGGTAGCTTTGGTTTCCTGCAGGCAAATTATATCAGCAGGGTTGCTGCTGAGCCAATCAATAAATCCTTTTTTTATTGCAGCCCGAATGCCGTTTACATTGTAAGAAATAATTCGCATAAAATAATTTTATATGAGCAGCCCTATTCCAAAACCGGGCTTAGCCATTTCTCAGCTTCATCAATGCTCATGTTTTTTCTTTTGGCATAATCTTCGGCCTGGTCTTTATCAATTTTTCCGACACCAAAATAATGGCTTTGCGGATGAGCAAAATACCAGCCGCAAACACTTGCCGGAGGGCTCATGGCAAGGCTTTCGGTAAGCTCAATGCCTATATTTTTGGTTACCTCCATCATTTCAAACAGCTTATATTTTTCGGTATGTTCGGGGCAGGCCGGGTATCCCGGGGCAGGCCTTATGCCTTTGTATTGTTCTTTAATTAATTCATCGTTACTGAGTGTTTCTTGTTGGTCGTATCCCCAAAATTCTTTTCGGGTTTGCTGGTGTAAACATTCCGCAAAAGCTTCTACAAACCTGTCGGCCAATATTTGAACCATTATTTTGTTGTATTCATCATTTTCGGCGGCAAATTTTTGAATGTGTTGCGTTGCGCCATGTATGGCTACGGCAAAAGCGCCCATATAATCCTGGCCATATTCCTTGGGCATAATAAAGTCGGTTAATGAATAACTGGGTTGGCCCGGCGCTTTTTTTAATTGCTGGCGAAGGCTTTCCAGTTTTACTTCTTTGCCATTTACCTGTAGGGTTATAGTATCTTTATTATTGCTGCTGGCCGGCCAGTAGCCTACAATACCATCTGCAGTAAACCATTTTTCTGCAATGATTTTATCTACGAGTTTTAATGCATCGCTATGTAATTTTTTTGCTTCGGTACCAAATTTTTCATCTTCTAAAATTGCCGGGAACCTGCCGGGCATTTCCCATCCAATAAAAAAAGGGCCCCAGTCAATATAGGGTGCAATAGTTGCCAAATCAAAATTTTTAAGCACTTTCACGCCTTCAACAGAGGGCTTTACCGGGGTAAAATTTTTCCAGTCAAAATTTTCTTTTTTGGCCAAAGCCTCTTCATAAGTTATCAGTGGCTTAGCGGCACGTTTGTTTAAAAACTGCGTTCTTACCCCATCATATTCTTTTTCAATGGCTGCAAGGAAAGGTATTTTTTGATCTTTATTTAAAAGGCTGTTTACTACGGTTACGCTTCGGCTGGCATCCAGCACATGCACTACACCGTTATCATATTTAGGAGCAATTTTTACTGCCGTATGGGTGCGGCTGGTTGTTGCGCCGCCAATGAGCAACGGAATGTCTAAATTTTTTCGTTTCATTTCATGGGCCACATGTATCATTTCGTCTAATGAAGGGGTAATTAAACCCGATAAGCCAATAATGGCAGCGCTGCATTTTACGGCTTCTTCCAAAATTTTTTCTGCAGGAACCATTACACCAAGGTCAACAATATTAAAGCCATTGCATCCCAATACCACTCCCACAATATTTTTTCCAATATCGTGTACATCGCCTTTAACTGTTGCCAGCAGTATGGTTGGGGCGTTGCTGGCACTCACTTTTTCTGCTTCAATAAAAGGTTGTAAATAGGCCACAGATTTTTTCATTACCCTTGCGCTCTTTACCACCTGGGGCAAAAACATTTTGCCGGCGCCAAACAAATCTCCTACTATGCCCATTCCATCCATCAACGGGCCTTCTATTACATCAAGCGGCTTGGGTAATATCTTCCGGGCTTCTTCGGTATCTTCTTCAATATAATCGGTAATGCCGTTAACCAATGAGTGAGCCAGCCTTTTTTCAACGGGCTCTTTGCGCCAGCTTTCATCTTTTACCGTTTCTTTCCCTTTTGATTTTACGGTTTCGGCAAAGGAAATTAATTTTTCTGTGGCTTCATTATTACTGTTATTACGGTTTAGGATTACGTCTTCACATAAATTTTTAAGCACCGGCTCTATCTCGTCATACACCACTAATGCACCTGCGTTTACAATGCCCATATCCATACCCGCTTTAATGGCGTGGTATAAAAAAACGGCATGTATGGCTTCTCTTACATGATCGTTTCCCCTAAAGGAAAATGAAACATTGCTTACGCCTCCGCTTATTTTTGCAAGCGGCATTAATGTTTTTATTTCTTTTGTGGCTTCAATAAAATCCACCGCATAATTATTGTGCTCTTCCATGCCGGTGGCAATGGCAAAAATATTGGGGTCAAAAATGATATCCTGGGGAGGGAACCCCACTACTTTGGTAAGTATTTGATAGGCTCTTTTGCAAATTTCCACTTTTCGTTGCCTGGTATCTGCCTGTCCGGTTTCATCAAAAGCCATTACAATTACGGCTGCGCCAAAATTTCTGCATACGGTGGCCTGTTCAATAAATTTTTCTTCACCTTCTTTTAAGGATATGGAATTTACAATACATTTTCCCTGTATGCACTTAAGGCCGGCTTCAATAATTTCAAATTTACTGCTGTCCAGCATGATGGGGATTTTTGCAATATCGGGCTCGCTTTGCAAAAGGTTAATAAAGGTTTGCATGGCTTTTACTCCATCCAAAAGGGCATCATCCATATTTACATCCAGCACTTGTGCCCCGTTTTCTACCTGTTGCCTTGCAACGGAGAGGGCTTCTTCATATTTATTTTCCCTGATTAAGCGGGCAAACTTTTTACTTCCCGTAACATTGGTGCGTTCCCCAACATTTACAAAATTTGTTTCGGGCCGTACAATTAAGGGTTCTAAACCGGATAAACGGAGATAGGGTTGTATTGTATTCATTAAATAAGAATGTAATAAGTAAACAGCACAAATTTAATAAAAAAGAATGGGCGTTAAAAGCGAATGCGCTTTTTTCTTAAACTCGAAAATGACAAACGTATGAATGAATAGTGCTTAGGTATGGAATACTAAATATTTAACCCACCGCAAACACTAATAGTTTGGCCGGTTATATAGCTGCTTAAATCACTTGCAAGAAAAAGAGAAACGTTGGCTATGTCGTCGGGAGAAGCAAAGCGGCCTAAGGGGATGCCGGATTTGTATTTATCTGCTCCTTCACCGTCTTTTAAATAAGCGGTCATATCGGTTTCTACAAAACCGGGAGCAATGGCATTGCAACGGATATTGCGGCTGCCGAGCTCTTTGGCAACACTTTTGGTAAAGCCAATAATACCGGCTTTACTGGCCGCATAGCTGCTTTGGCCGGCATTGCCCATTTCGCCAATTACCGAGCTCATATTAATAATAGAACCCGATTTTGCTTTCATCATAACTTTTATAACCTGCTTGGTCATATTGAAAACACTGTTCAGGTTTACCTGTATTACATCATTCCATTGCTCGGGGCTCATTCGCAACAAAAGATTATCTTTTGAAATGCCGGCATTGTTTACACATATATCTACAGTACCCATTTCTTTAATTACATCGTTTACAAAAGCTTCGCATTGGGCAAAATCCCCGGCATTGCTTTTATAGGCTTTTGCTTTTACGCCCAGGCTGATGAGTTTTGCTTCCAACGCAGCGGCTTTTTCGGCGCTGCTATCACTTACATAAGAAAACGCCACATTGGCGCCGTTTTCGGCAAACCGTATGGCAATGGCTTCACCAATACCCCTTGCTGCACCGGTAACAATAGCTGTTTTTCCTTGTAATAATTTCATAAAAGAAGTTTTATAGTAAACAAAAATAGGAGATTCTGTTGTTTCTTAACATAGGTCAATGCCAATGGGTGAATATAAAGCGAAATTTGTATTCTAAAACCGAATATTATGTCAGCAGTAAAATGGGTATTAGACCCGGCACACAGTGAATTGAGTTTTAAAGTAAGGCACATGATGATTTCAAATGTGCAGGGATTTTTTAAAAACTTTTCCGCTTCTTTTGAAGCCGAAGGGGATGATTTTAAGCAGGCTAAAATTAATGCCACAGTTGATGTGGATTCAATATCTACGAACCAGGCAGACCGTGATACGCATTTAAAATCAGGTGATTTTTTTGATGCGGCTAATTTTCCCCAAATGCTTTTTGAAGCTACAAAATTTGATGAAATTAGGAAGGGAAATTATAAGCTTACGGGTAACTTAACCATTAAAGGCATCACAAAACCAATAGAACTTGAAGTGGAAAGTGGCGGAATTTTAAAAGACCCCATTTACGGAAACATAAAAACAGGGTTTACATTTACCGGAAAATTAAGCCGTAAAGACTGGGGCTTAAACTGGAATGCTGCACTGGAAACCGGTGGCGTATTGGTAAGTGATGATGTGAGATTATTTGGCGAACTGCAATTTGTAAAAGCCCAATAAATAATTAAAGTATGAGAAACTAAAAACCACGGAGTGATTTCCGTGGTTTTTTTATGCGCAGACCTTTATACCGCTTCGGCGCTCATTCTTTTGGCTTCTTTTTTTCTTTCTTCTTCATCTAAAATTACTTTTCTCATACGAATGGCATTTGGGGTCACTTCAATGCATTCATCCTGCTGTATATATTCCATACACTCTTCCAGTGTCATTAACGTTTTTGGAGCAATATTGGTGGCTGCATCACTACCGCTGGCCCGCATATTGGTCAATTTTTTTCCTTCTACCACATTTACTACAAGGTCGCCGGGTTTAATATGTTCTGCAACTATTTGACCGGAGTAAACATCTTCTCCCGGATCAATAAAAAAAGTTCCCCTGTCCTGCAATTTATCTATAGAGTAACCGGTGCTTGCACCGCTTTGTTTGGCCAGCAATACGCCGTTATTGCGCCCGGGAATTGGGCCTTTCCAGGGTTTATATTCGCTAAAGCGATGAGCCATTACGGCTTCGCCGGTGGTTGCCGTAAGCATTTGGGTTCTTAAACCTATTAATCCACGGGAGGGAATTTCAAATTCGAGGTGCTGCATTTCACCCTTGGTATCCATTACATGCATTTCACCTTTACGGCGGGTAACCAAATCAATTACTTTACTGGCAAACTCAACGGGTACATCTACCACAAGCGATTCGTAAGGTTCACATTTAGTGCCATTAATTTCTTTTACAATTACCTGCGGCTGGCCTACCGTTAATTCATAGCCTTCTCTGCGCATGGTTTCAATTAATACACCAAGGTGCAGAATTCCCCTTCCATAAACCACAAAACTTTCTCCCCGCTCACTATCCTCTACCCTTAGGGCAAGATTTTTTTCGGTTTCCTTTATTAAGCGGTCACGCAGGTGTCGGCTGGTTAAAAATTTACCGCCCGATTTTTCGGCATTTCCAAAAAAGGGCGAATTGTTAATACCGAAAAGCATGTTCATTGTGGGCTCATCAACACTTATCACCGGTAACGCTTCAGGATTTTCAAAATCTGCAATGGTATCGCCTATATTAAAATCTTCAAGGCCTACCACAGCACAAAGATCCCCGGATTGCACTTCGGAAACTTTCTTTTTGCCCATTCCTTCAAATACATACAATTCCTTTACCCTCGATTTTTTAATGGTTCCATCTGTTTTTACCAGTGAAATGGGTTGGTTTTCCTTTATTGATCCCCGGCTTACTTTACCTACGGCTATACGACCCAGAAAAGAACTGTAATCCAGTGAAGTAATTTGTAACTGAAGGGAACCTTCTTCTACTTTTGGAGCAGGAACATATTTTAAAATGCCATCTAAAAGAGGCGTGATATTATCTATTTCCACCAATGAGCTGTTAAACCAGCCATTTTTTCCGGAGCCGTAAAAGGTAGGAAAATCCAATTGTTCTTCAGAGGCATCCAGGGTAAAAAATAATTCAAAAACGGCATCATGCACTTCATCGGGGCGGCAATTGGGCTTATCTACCTTATTAATCACCACAATGGGTTTTAAGTTTAGTTGCAAGGCTTTTTGTAAAACAAACCGGGTTTGCGGCATGGGCCCTTCAAACGCATCAACCAACAATATAACCCCGTCGGCCATTTTAAGCACCCGTTCTACTTCACCTCCAAAATCACTGTGGCCCGGGGTGTCAATTACGTTTATTTTGATACCATTATGTTCTACAGCGGCATTTTTACTAAAAATGGTGATGCCCCGTTCTTTTTCAAGATCGTTGTTATCCATTATAAGCTCCCCGGTTGCCTGGTTTTCTCTAAAAACCTTGGTTGCATGTAAAATTTTATCTACAAGTGTAGTTTTGCCGTGGTCAACGTGGGCAATAATTGCAATGTTGCGAATATTCATTTAAATAGAATTATGGGGTTTGTTGATAAACAGCGGGAATGCCGTTAAACCCAAAACGGGCGCAAAGGTACTGCTTTTTGTTGGCTTTTGGAAGCTATTTGGGTATTATCCGAAGGGAGATTTTATAGTTCGGTTAGCCCTTTAGAGGGTTTTGGCTTTATTTTAGGCGATTTTATCAAAATTTTAAGGAGCATTTTTGAGGATTTATTCTTTTTATGAACGTCTTTTAAGGTAACAAAAATTTAATGACCATGGAAATAGTACCATCAAAAATTACCCAACCCTCCAAATCGAAAAACTTGCCCAGTTTAGCGCTTTGCATTGGACTGGATTTAATAGGTATGGCCAGTTTTTCCATCCCTTTTATTGGTGAGTTTTCAGATGTAATTTGGGCCCCGCTTTCCGCAGTTATTTATTTTAGTTTGTTTGGGGGCAAAATAGGGTTAATTGGCGGCGCCTTTAGCTTTTTAGAAGAATTACTTCCTTTTACCGATATATTACCCACCTTTACTTTAAGTTGGCTTATTCGTAAAAGAAAGTTGGAGAAGGAGTTTAAACCGCTTCAAACCGTAATCATTAAAGCCAAATAAAAAAAGACATTTTAGACAGTTATTCCGCTCCGTTTGTAGCGGATTTTTTATTTTTGACAAAATTATAAATATGAAAACAATTTTTATGTTGCTGCTGTTTTTGGTATCAGCAACCATCGTATCCGCTCAACCCAATTTTACAGCCTTGCAATTAAACCCGGCTTATCCTGCTCAAAATTCCGGAGTTGAATTTGTTTACAACCAGTCACTTTCATCGTTAATAAGAAAAGAACCTTTAAAAGTGGTGGTTTATCTTATTGGTAAAGAAATAAAGGCCGAAGAGCCAACTCTTAAACATTATGGCTCCAATTATAAAGGCTGGGTACAAACCGACAGCACGACCAACGCCATTGCATTTGTTTTTTATGTAGGGGATGAAAAAGATCTTAATGGAGGCAAGGGTTACATCGTACCGTTGTACAACAATAAAAAAGAACCGGTTGCCGGCTACTATGGCGCTGCGGCCAATTTATGGGGCGGTGGTATGACGGATTATTTTTTAGGCATTCCTTCAAGTAAAGGCATGGCATTAACGCTTTTGGAGGAAGGCATTGCCTCAAACCCTGCTTTAAAAACCGAACCGGATTTTATGGGTAACTATTTTAACTTTTTATCAAGGGAAAAGAAAAAAGAAGCCCCGGGCATAATTTCAAAAGAGCTGAGATTGTTTACAGCTAAACCCAATTTAACTGAAAAAGACTATTCGTTTATTGCCCAATGGTATGAAAGATTTAAAAAGAAGAATGAAGCTGACAGTATTAGAAAAGTGATGAAAGCAACCTATCCCAAAGGTGACTGGACACAAACCGAAGCACTGAATACTTTAATGAGTGCATTAAAAGCCAAAAAACCGGCCAATGAAAAGCAGCAGATGGTTAATGACTTTTTAAAGCAATACGCTGCTGCAGCTAATATGGAATCTATAAAAGATTTTTTACAGCAACAAGTTGCCAATGCTTATGTTGGAGAAAAAAACTGGAAAGGATTTAATGAATTCACACAAAAATTGCCACCGGCTACACGGGCATCATTATATAATAGTGCAAGTTGGAATATGGCCGAAGAAGGCACCGAAAATATTGTGGAGGCCAAACGCATGAGTTTAGAAGCTACAACCTGGGCAAAAAACGAAGTAAAAACCCCAGCCGATAAAAAACCGGCAATGCTTACCCAACAACAATGGGAAGATCAACGCAATAGCAACTTTGCCATGTATGCCGATACCTACGCATTTATTTTATATCAAAATGGCGAGTATAAAGAAGGCCTGCCTTATGCAAAAGAAGCCGCAACTCTCAATAAATTTGCCGACCCCGAGATTAACGAGCGCTATGCTTTGCTGGCCGAAAAAGCGCTGCCAGCTGCAGAAGCACGGCCGATCATTGAAGGCTTTGTAAAAAAAGGAAAGGCATCGGCCAAAACAAAACAAGCCTTAAAAAACGTATTTATTAAAGAAAAAGGTAGTGATGCCGGGTATGCCAATTATTTAACCGGCCTGGAAGAAGAGGCTAAAATTGCCCGCAGGGAAGAAATTGCCAGGGAGATGATCAATATACCGGCCCCGGCCTTTACGCTTAAAGATTTTGAAGGAAATAGCGTAAGCCTTGCCAGCTTAAAAGGAAAAGTTGTAGTGGTGGACTTTTGGGCTACCTGGTGCGGCCCTTGTATTGCATCAATGCCCGGAATGAAAAAAGCACAGGATAAATACAAAGGAAACGATAACGTGAAATTTTTATTTGTAGATACCTGGGAAAAAGCAGAGAATAAATTAAAAAACGCCAAAGATTTTATGACCAAAAAAGGGTATGATTTTCATGTACTGCTCGACACGGAAGATAATGTAGTGGCTGATTATAAAGTGAGCGGGATACCCACCAAATTTGTTGTGGATGGAAATGGAAACATTCGTTTTAAAGCAGTGGGTTTTGATGGTAGTGATGATGCGCTGGTGGATGAACTTTCTACAATGATTGAGTTGTCGGCCCAGGCATCAAAACAATAAATGAAAATATTTGGGTAATAAAATAGAATATCCATGGACCCCATAGCAGGCATGCGAAAGCAGTATAGTAAAGAAACGCTGGTAGAGTCCGGTGTCTCACCCAATCCCATTGATCAATTTGCTTTATGGTGGAAAGATGCGCTGGATCACGGGGTTGACGAACCCAATGCGATGACCCTGGCTACTTGCGGTATAAATGGATCGCCTCATGCACGAATTGTTTTACTAAAAGGATACGATAATAACGGGTTTGTTTTTTATACCAACTATCAAAGTCATAAAGGCCTTCAAATAACCCAAAACCCACAAGTGGCATTACTCTTCTTTTGGAGAGAATTAGAGCGCCAGGTTCGGATAGAAGGTACGGCCCATAAAGTTAGTGATGCAGATAGCGATGAATATTTTAACAGCCGGCCTTATGAGAGCCGAATTGGCGCATGGGTATCGGCACAAAGCGAAGTGATTGCATCACGGGACGTTTTAGAATTAAAGGTTAAAGAAATAGAACAAAAATTTGAAGGTAAAACCATTGAACGTCCAAAATTTTGGGGAGGGTTTTGTGTACAACCGGAGAAAATAGAATTTTGGCAAGGAAGGCCCGGCCGCCTGCACGACAGGATCCTGTACACTAAAAATGATGATTTAAGCTGGCGAATAAGCAGGCTCGCACCTTAATATTATTTCAAATTTAAATTTGTAGTGCTTTTTCATGGGTGTATTAGTAAGTTTACTATTTTATATTTGCTTTATGAATTAGATATTTGCGGTATTCTTTCATAATCAACAATCTGTATCGCCCTATGCAACAGGTTCCGGGTATTGTAATATTTCTCACTATCTTATCAATTGCCATAGTAGCAACGGGAATGTTGCTGGATTTTTTCTTTCAAGTTTGGTGGGTATTTCTCTTCTCGTTTATCTGCGGATTTATTTTACTTGCTATTGCTTTATTTATTCTTCTTCAAAACCTGCTTAAGAAAGATTTTGAAAAGTAGGTTCCACAGCAAAATTTTCTTTAAGAATTTATTAACTGATCTGTAGGTTTTAGAAATAAACCTAACAGTGGAATGCTTGTCTGATTAATAAAGACAGTCACAAATATTTTTTGACCAATAAAAATTAACAACATGAAAAAAATTTTACTTTCTTTATCCATTATTTCGGTATTTGCGGCTTGCAAAAGCAGTCAGCAAAAAAACGAAACGGAAACCCCGTTATTACTGGCTCCCACAGCTAATTATCAAAACAGTGCCCTTACCGATACGGCGCAGGCTGTAATTAAAGAAACAGCAAATGCTCCCAAGCCAAGAGTGATAGAAAAAACAACGATTATTTATAGAAACACACCGATACAATCGCCTGCATCCCCTAAGCCCGTTTTTGATCCCGAACCTGCAGTTAGTACAACACCCGCAACAACAGAAGCCAAAGAACCTGATGCGTCGGGTACTACTGCTGCCGAAGCCGGCAATACCGAAGCTTCAAATAAGGATGCGGAGGAAGCCCAACAGGAGAAAAAAGGCATAAGTAAAGCTGCAAAAGGGGCCATTATTGGTGGCGTAGGAGGAGCCGTAGCCGGTGCCGTAATTGGCAAAAATGGTAAAGGCGCTATCATTGGAGGTGTAATTGGAGCCGCCGGCGGATATGTACTCGGCAGAAAACAGGATAAAAAAGACGGCCGGGTAAACTAAATTATTATTTTGACGCTCACCCCGGTAACCCGACTCCCGCCCTTTGAGGCGGGATTTTTTTTGAGGAAAGCATAGAAAAATTGTATATTAGATGTCCAATAAATGCACATGAAAAGAACACTACTACTCTTTTTCTCCTGTATGATTTCCAGTGCCCTATTTGCACAGGGGCTTTCGGTAATAAGCATGGACCGTACCGGAGATAAACTGTTATTATCTTTCAGAACAATTGATAATGCCCTCATCAATGTATCTAAAGACGGGCAATTATTAAGTTATGGTATGGAAAATTTGCAAAGGCAAAACCTGCATTGGATCTTTCCGCCGCAACTGGACCCTTATATGGGCAGGATAGAAAATTATTCAGATATTGATGATGTAAACTTTAGGGGAAAAGTAAAATATATTGGACAAACTATGGTAACCTACTATGCATCTTATGATAAAGAAGAACTGCGTGGGAAAATAAAAACCTTAGGCACAACAGACTTTGTTTATTACGAAAGCTATAGCGACAAAGCATTTGCCGGAAATATTCAGCGTGCCGGCAATACTAATTTTACATATTACAGCTCTTTTGATAACGAAGCTATGAAAGGTAAATTTAAAACCATTGCCGGTACCGGCTTAAGCTACTATTCCTCTTTTGATGATAAAGCCATTAAAGGAAGGATTAAGAATATTGGTTCCGAGAATTTCACCTACTACACTTCTTTTGACCGAAAGGGTTACCAGGGGGCGCAAAAATCAGGCTTTCTAACAAAGTATATGGGTAATATCAGGTACCAGGTATTTCCTTAACGGTAATTAATTGGCCATGTCAATATCCCGTTCATTATCCCAATTGGCTTTTACCGTTAATTTTTGCGGTAATGCAATGGCAATTTCCGGCTGAAGTTTAAGGGTATAATTACCGGCATCCCATTTTCCATTTTGATTACGATCTTTTAAAATCCTTATTTCATAATCACCCGGCGGTACCATATTATTTTGCCAGGTACTGCCGTTTATGGCTTGAGAAAGTTTTATCTCTTCTCCCAGCACCAATTGTAAAACGGGATTTTGGGATAAATCCAGGTTTTGAAACCTCAATTGTACAGCCCCGTAATCTTCCTTGCTTAGGGTTTTAAATCTAAAGGTATCGTTCTTAATGTTTTTTAAACCCATGCTGTCTTCAAAAGCCGCCTCCTGGGTTAACAGGATATAGTCTTTATTAGGCGTCCAGGATAGTTTAAAAGAAATCAGGCTCCCGGTGCTGTCCATTGTGGCTGTATAAGGAAGCGGGTGATAATTGGTATCTGCTATCAATATTTTAGTGCTGTCAAACCGTTTTAGTTTTGAAGAAAAGGTTAAATCCAGTGTTTTTAATAGATCCTGTTTATTAGAGCTCAAAAAATTGGGCGTAAATTTTAATGTTTTTTCTGCCTGGTTTCTGCGTGAAGATGTGGGCACGGTGGTTGACCTGGACGAAGATGGTTTTTCTTTTTCCAGTGCATAGGCATACAGGTGTACCGGGGCGCCGGTAGTACCGGATTCTACGGATTGGTTTGCAAATGCAAATAATTCGGAAGCGGAATTATAGGTTTTTCCACCATCGTTATCTTTTAATGCAAATAAATAAAAGCTGCCTTCCGGAAGGTTTTGAAAGTGGAACTCCCCTTTGCCATTAAGCTTTGCAATATAATCGGGGCGTTCTTTATAAACAGTGCTGTCGTTAATATTTTTATAGAGTAATACCACCAGGGAGCTGTCGGTTTTTCCGGTTTGTGCAAGGGTTACTTTTCCCGATAAAAAAAGAGAATCAACATGGTTACCCGTTGAAAAAGCAAAACTGAAATTTTTTAAAACATTTCCCTCGTTTACGTCTTTAATTGCATTGCCAAATTGAAGCGTATAGGTGGTGTTTTGTTTTAGGGTATCTCTTAATTTAATCACTAAGGTTTTTAAATTTCCGCTTACATTGGGATTTTTTTTGGCCAGGGGCGAAACTAAAAGGTTGTCCTGAATATTTTGAATGTCAATATATTCATTAAACTGCAGCGTAATTTTATTTCCACTAAAGTTTACGGTATTTATTTCCGGGGTTGCTTTAATCAATACCGGCGGCAAGGAGTCTTTTGGGCCGCCTGTTGGGTAACCCATTTGGGCGCAGCCTCCTGTTATTAAAGCCAGCAAGGCATAACCGGCCAGTACCGCCAATGCCGAAAAGCCATATTTTACCATGGCGCAAATTTAGAACAATACCGTAGTAAAGCTGATAAGGAATTGCCAAATGTTTGTGGCCGGGCTGCAGGCTGTTAAGGTGAATTATAACAGTCCTTTTTCATAAGCCAGGTGCAGGGCCTGTGCCCTGCTGTTAACATGCAGTTTTTGATAAATATTTACCACATGCTTTTTTGCCGTATTAGTGCTGATATTTAATTTCAACCCGATTTCTTTGTAAAACAGGCCTTGTACCAGCAGTTGTAAAATTTCTAATTCTCTTTGGGTAAGGTCAAAAAAAGCTTTTTCGGAACCCTGGGTTTTTGATTGTTTTAATGTGAGTTCATTTTTTTGAACTAATTGTAAAATTTTATGAGCAATACCCGGAGAGATTGGCCCTGCCCCGTTTTCATGCATTTGCCAAAGCATTTCCGCAATATTTTCGGCGCTTTCGTCTTTTAAGAGATATCCATAAGCGCCTGCTTTTATGGCTTTAAAAATTTTATCTTCATCATCAAATATGGTGAGTACAACAAATTTAACCTCCGGATAAAAAGACGATCCTGCTGCAATAGCATCAACGCCATCCATATTGGGCATTTCCAAATCCATTAAAGCCACATGGGGAATTTCATCCGGGTCCAGATCTTTCATTTTAGTTAAAAAATCTTTACCATCTTCTGCAGTAAGGGTAATTTTAAAATGGGCGTTACGCCGTAGCTTATCACGAATGATATTTCGGTTGCCCAGCTTATCATCTATTATGGCAATATTAATGTGCATTGATTTTAAAGCTTATGTTGGTTTTTCAATATAAAGTTCAACATTTTTTAATGAATTACACTAATCCAAACGGGTACTATGGTATGACGATACGAATGGTTGTTCCGTTTTCATTGGATAAAATATCCCACTCAAATCCGGCTTCAATACTCCGTTTTTTCATATTATTCAGCCCGTTTCCGCCAGTAATTGTTTCTTCTGTAACAGGAAACCCTTTTCCATAGTCTGTTATTTCAATAATCCATTTATTATTTTCCTCAAAGCTCTTAACTTCTACACTGGGGGAATGGCTATGTTTTAAGGCATTGGTTACGGCTTCCTGCACAATCCGTACTAGGTTAAGAGCATTGGAGTAATGTAAGATATAATTGGAGGGAGCCGACCCCTTTACAATAAACGATTTACCCGGGTAATAATGGTTAAAAGGCTGGATAAAATTTTTTATTCGTATTAAACATTCCTCGGCAGTATAATTTTCTTTTTTAAAAGCCCATATCGTTTCTCTTAGCGATGTAATAATATCTTTTGAAGCATCCTTCAGGTCAGCCATGATCTGTGATTTTTTACCTTCTTCTTTTTCTTCTGCCAAAAGCTCGGTGTTATACAATACGGCATTGGCATAGGCGCCAACACTATCGTGCAGGTTCCTGGAAATTCGTTCCCGCTCCAGTTGCAATTTTTTCTCTTCTTCCAGCTTTATGAGTTTACGTTTAAATTTTCTTCTTAAATAAAAGTATATTGAACCAAAAACTACAAGCAAGGATAACAATACCATGAGGGCCGCAAACCACCAGGTTTTCCAAAATGCAGGCTTAATGGTAATATAAATTTCTTTTAAGGGAATGGGGCTTTTGTCAAGCGACCTGGAAGCGTACACTTGCAATACATACCTGCCGGGTGGCAATAAATAGCGTATGGGTTGTTGTTTGGAATTTTGTATCCAACTGTTATCAAACCCTTTCATGCGGTAGTGAAAAAGATATTGCTCGGGATTTTGGGGGCCAATAGCTATAAAATCAAAAACCAGGGAATTTAAATGATAAGGCAGTGTGATACTCTTTAATTTCCAAATTGCCGAATCCCCAAAAATATTTGAACCGTTTACCTTAATGTCGGTAAGCAAAATGTTCACATTTTCGTCAATATCAAAAATGCGTAATGGGAAAAAACTACTAATGCCATTTACGCCGCCGAAAAATAGTTCTCCGTCATTAGCAG
>JAFDZZ010000006.1 GCA_018266715.1 Bacteroidota bacterium | reverse complement strand
TATCTATTAAAAGGGCATCAAAAGATATGCCCAATGCACAAAGTAACGAAGGCCTGACAAATTGATTTTCACCTTCTGCCATCTTTAACATTAAATTAGTAAGACTTTCGTACATCACCTGTTAAGATGGCGTTTGAACTGAACTATTTTTTATAGCCCCAAAAGAAAGGCCATGGTATCCACCCCATCGGCATATTGAAAAAGCCCTGGGTTTTGCGAATAGCCAAAGGGAACCTGGTGATGCCCTACTATGCATTGTACATTTGTATTTCCCTGCAGGCTTTCCTGCACTGCTTCCCTATTGTTATAAAACCGGTAAAATACCTGGCTTATGGGTGAAAAAAGTGAATCGTTTTCCGTTAACAAAGTGCTGCCATTGGTCATATAATATTTCTTATTAAGTAAGAGCAGCGACAATTGATAGTCATAATTATTTTTGTATTTAAAATGATCGGTAAAATAACTGTACTTATCAAAAGATTTAAGCAGCGGGATAAAATCATAATTTTCGGGAACATAAAGATGGGTTACATTTCGGCAACCGAGTCCAAAATAAAGATGTATATCATCGGATAATTTTTCCAAATCTTCGGCAGTTTCATTTCCGGTGAGCAGTGCAACCGAAGTGCGGTTGCTTCGGATGATGTTGGGGTATTTGCCAAAATATTGTTCAAAATAACGGCTGCTGTTATTGCTCCCGGTTGCAATATAGGCATCACAGTTTTTAAGCATTTCAGAAAAATGCACCCGATCGTTTACCCGCTTATCCCATGCTGCCATAGTATGCACCAAATGCTTTAATAAAATATCATCTTTGGAAGAAAGTTTTATAACCTGTTTATGACCAGTGATAAAAGCACATAAAAAATCATGAAACCCCACCAAAGGAATATTGCCCGCCATTACCATACCCACAACCCGGGGTTGTATAGGATCATCAATTTTATAATAATCGGCCCATGCTAACATTTTATCCTGCTGTAAAAAATGATGAGAAAGGGCTTCGGCTGCATGTTGTATAAACTCCTGTGTAAACCAGGCGTTTTTTTGTTCTGCCAAAAGCCGGGCTTGTAGCCAATCCCGGTCGTTATTTTTTAGATAATTTCCCAGTTTAGCCAACAATAAAATTCTTTCTTGTAAATTCATTTTCTATTTATTAAATTGCAAGCAAAATTACAACTGATGGCAATAAAGATCACAGAAGAATGTATTAACTGCGGAGCCTGCGAGCCCGAATGCCCCAATAATGCCATTTATGAAGGCGGTGTAGAATGGGCAGTTGCCGACGGCACAACCGTAAAAGGCAGTTTTAAATTGTTAGACGGTACCGAAATTGATGCCGATCAGCGCAATGCTCCCATAAGTACGGATATTTATTATATAGTGCCCAGTAAATGCACCGAATGCCAGGGCTTTCATGAAGAACCGCAGTGCGCTTCGGTATGCCCGGTAGATTGTTGCGTACCGGATGAAGCCTATAAAGAAACCGTAGATGAATTGCTGGCTAAAAAAGCCGTTTTGCATATATGATTTTTTGTAGCCGAAAGGCTTAATTAAGCAGGTGATATTTCCTGCACACAGGCGAAAGTTAACCATACTTTCGCCTTTCTGTTTCCGGTATGCCGTAATATTTTTATTATCTTGCTCCTTAAATAAAAAAAATATGAGGTGTTGCGCCATATTGGTATTGGTTTTGCTTATTGCCTGTAACCCTAAAGCCCCGGAAAAAGAAAAACCGGTAAATTTAACGGAAGAAAAAATGGCGCTCATTAAAACGGATGAAGCCTTTTCAAATATGAGTGTAAAAAAAGGAATGAAAGCCGCTTTTATGGAATACATTGACAGCAATGGCGTAATGTTGAGGCCGGGATATGTACCCTTAATTGGAGCCAGCGCCATCGATTATTTATTACAAGCCAACGACACCGGGTTTACTTTAAGCTGGAAGCCCCAAACTGCTTTTGTTTCACAAGCTGCTGATATGGGCTATACGTATGGAATTTATGCCCTTGCACTAAACCAAAACGATAGCCTTAGCTTTGGCACTTATGTTTCCATATGGAAAAAGCAAAAAGACGGCACCTGGAAGTTTGTTTTAGACTCCGGCAATGAAGGTTTAAATATAAATATGAATCACCCTCAACCTTAAATTATTATTTTTTACCCACATGAAAAAAACGATTGCATTAGTTACCGGCGGATACTCAGGCGAATCCGTTATTTCTTACCAAAGTGCAGACACTATCTTAAAAAACACCGACACCCAAAAATGGGATTGCTACCTCATAGATATTCACCCCGACGGATGGTTTCATAAAACAGCAAATGGAGAAAAAATCGAAATTGATAAAAATGATTTTTCTTTATTGATAAACGGCTCTAAAATTAATTTTGATGCCGTGCTGGTTGGATTACATGGTACGCCTGGAGAAGACGGTAAACTGCAGGGATATTTTGATTGCCTGGGAATTCCCTATACATCCTGCGATGCGGCTACATCGGCGCTCACATTTAATAAGCGTTATACGGTTGCCGTTGCTGCGTTTGCCGGTATTCATGTGGCAAAATCCATGCATTTATTTAAAGGAGACGGTACCACGGCCCTTCAAATTTCCCAAACGCTACAAATGCCCGTTTTTGTAAAGCCCAATAACGGCGGTAGCAGTATCGGCATGAGTAAAGTATTGGATATGGCGCATTTACCGGCTGCATTAGAAAGGGCGTTTAAAGAAGACAACCAGGTGCTGGTAGAAGAATTTATTGAAGGAAGAGAGTTTACCATTGGCGTTTTTAGATCCAAAGGCCGTATAATTACACTTCCCATCACAGAGATTATTTCCAAAAAAGAATTTTTTGATTTTGAAGCCAAATACCAGGGCGCCAGTGAAGAAATCACCCCGGCAAAGATAGATGGCGTAATGGCAGATAATATTAATGCAACAGCCCAAAAAATTTACGAGCTGTTTAACTGCAAAGGAATTGTACGCATAGATTTTATTTACAACGCAAAACAAAACCACCCGTTTATGTTGGAAATTAATACCGTACCCGGGCAAAGTGCAGCCAGTATTGTACCGCAGCAGGTGCAAGCCATGGGCTGGAGTTTAAAGGAATTTTATACGGCGCTTATTGAAGAAAGCCTTAACCTTAAATAATTCAAATCGTTCAGCGTGTTTAAATTTATAACCAATAGGCCTTTTTGGGTAAACGTATTAGTAGCCTTGTTTTTAGGGGGGCTCATCATTTTTGGGTTTTTGCAAACCCTAAGCCTCATTACAAAACATGGCGAATACTTAACCGTACCTAAAGTAACCCATCTAAAAACTGAAGAAGCTATTGACCTTTTAAAAAGAAAGGGCTTTGATGTAGAAATCCAGGATTCCATTTATACCGATACAGCAAAAATGGGTGTTGTTATCAAACAACTACCCGATGCCAACAGTACCGTAAAAGTGAACAGAACCGTGTTATTAATTGTAAACAGGGTAACCATGCCCCTGGTAGATATGCCCGATTTACAGGGAAAATCGTTGAACTATGCCATTGAAATTTTAAAACGCAGTCATTTACAACTTGGTGATACCAGCTTTAGGCCCGATTTTATGCTGGGGTCGGTTTTGGAACAACATTTTAAAGGGGGCATTATTCAACCCGGAGCCAAAATAAAATGGGGAAGCAAGATTAACCTGGTTATTGGTGGTGGCTTACAGGATGTTCGAATTCCAGTGCCCGATGTAACCGGTATGATGTATGGCGAAGCCAAGGCCGTTTTACAGGATAATGGTATTAACCTGGGCGCATTAATTGTAGAACCGGGCATAAAAGATACCCTTGCCGCTTATATCATTAAACAAAGCCCCCCACGCTTGTCTGACCTGGATAAAAAAATAATGTATATGCAATCGGGCCAGCTAATGGATTTATGGTTATCAAAGGAAAATAAAGCATTTAACGATTCTACCCAAACCCAAAATTAGATCAACATGAAAAATATCTCAGTCGGCGAATTAAAAAAAAGGTTAGATCAATCCGAAACCATTAACCTGATTGATGTAAGAGAATCCGATGAGCGTGCAGAATTTAATATTGGCGGAACTTTTTTGCCCCTGGGTCAGATTCTTTCTTTACAAACTGATGAAATAGACGACTGGAAAGACCAGGAAGTGATTTGTTATTGCCGTAGCGGCAACCGAAGTATGCAGGCTGCAATGATGCTGGAATCCCTTGGGTTTACCAATGTAAAAAACCTGCAGGGCGGTATGGTTGCCTGGCAGGAAAGCTTTGGAAGTAAATAACAGGGTTAAGTTGATGCAGGGGTATTATGGGCTTCGGCTTTAGCCGTTTCGGGCTCAGCTTCATCACCAAATACGGCATGGTTGATTTCGGAATTAATATATTTATACAGCAAATCAAAAATGAGTACAAAAGAACTGACCAACAGGCCTAAAATAAAACCTACAATTCCAAATAAAAGCCCGGAAGGTTTGTTCTTTTTAAACGGAGGCTCAGGCTTATCCAAAGTTTCTATGATGGGTGTTGCTTTTTGAAGCCTCCACAAGGCTTCTTCCCGGTTATTTGCAGCGCCGGCTTTTTGCCTTAACACCCTTTCTTTATCGGTAATAAGGTTTTCTTTAGGAATGGTATATTCAATTTTTTCACCCGGAACAAACATGGTTGTATTTGCCATAGATACCGCCCGTTTATCATAGGTATCTAAAACCATATTTAAGGAATCCAGCTTGCGCATGGTAAACATATAATCTTCCCGGGCCTTGCGAATTTTCAGATCAATATAAAATTGCGAAATTTTATTGATGATAATATTGGTAACCGGTGTAATGAGTTGCTTATTGGTGTTGGTAAAGGTTAATTCCAGTATGCCGTTTTTATTAATTTTTGCCGTTTGAAGACTATTTAAAATCTCACCCCCCACTGCTTTAAATGCCGAATCGGTTTTAGGCATCTCTATTTTAGAGGATAAAAACGACTTTTTATCATTCTCAGCATCAATGAGTAATTCTGCAATGGTTTTATTGCCAAATTGCGGTAGCCTTTCCAAAGCCACTGCCTCACGGGTTCGGCGGCTCATTGCCAACTCCACAATATTTATGGAGGCCTCCTGGCTAAAACTCTTTGGTGTTTCGCTGGCACCGGTAAGTTCCTTAAGCAGGTTTGAGGTAGAAGAGTTTTCACTGGATGCGGTTAATGGAAATATGGTAGCGGTACCGGTATATTCTACGGAAATTGTTTTGGTTAATAGATAAAACAATATGGCACATGCAATGCCGCAAATGAGTAGGATAAGTTTGAGTTTACCCAGCCGTATAAAAACCTTCCTGGTTAGTTCTTTTGATGTCACCCTTTTAAAATTTTATCGGATGTATTTAAATATAAAGCCTGTAATAATTACCGGTATAGCTGCAACAATAATAGATTTTGTCAGATCACTTACATCGCCGCTTTTGGGTTTTTCCGGAATGGTTACAATGGAACCTTCTTCAACTTTAGGATAACTCCGGAAAAACAGGAAGCCACGGGTTCGCTTACTACGGCCATTGGCATAGGTTACATAAATGCGCCGCTTCCAGGGCCGTATGCCATACCCACCGGCTTTATCTATATAATATAATAAATTGGTGTGCTCTTTATCAAATGCAATTTTTAATGGAGATTGCACCCTTCCCCGAATGGTAACAAAAGGGTTTATTTCCGGGATAAATAATGCATCGCCTTCCATTAATATGATATCGTATTTTGAATTAGGATTTTTTAAGGCATTGTACAAATCAATACTTACCGGCTCATCCAGCAAATCTAATTTTTCCTGAAGGACACTATCAATGATTGGGCGGCCCAGGGAATCAAACTTTTGCTTTTTTTCGTATTTTTCTCTAAACTGGCCTGTTCTCCGGTAAAGTAGTGCGCCGCCCACATTGGCATTATCCGCCAGGCCGCCGGCCCTTTCTATAAATGAGGATAGCCGTTCAAATTTGCTAAGCCTGGGGTAAAAGCCGGGATATTTCAATAATCCTTTAAGTTCCACATTTTGTTGAATTTCAAAATTGGGATTTTTTCTTACAAAAATTTGATCGTAGGGTTTCAGCAAAACCTTACCGGCTGTAGAATCTATTTGCAGGTTGGGATCAATAGCGTATGACTTCACCACGGTTCGGGTGGGTTTAAGGCTTTTCCTGGCCGAATCCATATCCACCACACTGGAAATTTCCAGCCGCCCGAATTCAGCCGATTGTTTAATACCCCCGGATAAATACAGCAGGTCTTCCAGGGTCATGCCACCATATTTTCGCACTTTACCCTCTACCCTAACCTCACCAAAAATTTCTACATATTGCGGATCGGAAAACTCGCTTTGTGAAAACAACTGGATTACATCATTTACATTTAACTCCACGTTGCTCGGGCTTTTGGTATCATTATTGTTATATTCCGAAAGGTCAACTTCCAGCCGGTCAGATTGCAAGCTGGTGGAATCGCCGGCATTACGAAATACATAGGCCCTGGGTAAAAAAGTATTTCGGGTTACCCCGCCTGCACGGTTTATAATATCAAAAAGCCTGTCGTTTTTACGTAATTCATATACTCCCGGAAATGTAACTTCACCCCTTATTTCCACTTTATTGCTTAGGCCTGGTTTTACAATATCCACTTTTACAATATCTCCATCTTTAAGTAAGAAATCCTGGTCGGGTAATTGGGTTATGGCATTGGCATTTACATCTCTTTGCACCTGGGTTTCGTTTTCGGAACGTAAAATTTTCATATTGGAGGCCAGGGCTTCGGAAGTGAGTCCGCCGGTATATTTTAATAAGGCTTTTACGCCTTCATCTTTTTTTAGCTGGTAAAACATGGGGCGTTTAAACTGCCCGGTTGCCAATACCTTTTTCTCAACTATTCCCACAATGATAAAATCGTTGTTTTGCAAATAAATATGCTTTCCAAAATCACCGGAAGTTAAATATTTATAAACATCCAGTTCGTCAATAATGCGGCCGGCTCTTTTAATTTGTATATTTCTTAAATTACCAAACTTAGAAACTCCCCCGGCTGCATAGATTACATTAAACGCATTGCTGAATGCTGATACCGTAACCGGGCCGGGCTTGTTCACCTCACCCACTACGTTTACATTTATTCTCCTGGGCTGGCCAAGGCTTACGGAAATATTTGTTGTTGCCGGAACAACACTTTTAAACCGGGCGTACACCACTTTACGGGCATTTTCAAAAGTAAGCCCCTGAACATAAATCTTTCCCAGCCCAGATGGAAAGATGGCGCCATCTCTTGCCACAATATAATTTTCCTGGAATTCTGCCCCACCCCAAAGCGCAACAATAATATTATCTCCAACGCCTATTGGATAGTCCAATGGCGGTGTGGACATTTCATCTACACTGGTTGTGGGTGCAAAAGCTGCAAAATTGGTTCCGTAAGTATTATCGGGGCTGTAGGCGTTGAATTTAATATCATCTTTTACCACACTGTCTTTTTCAATCGTAAGCTTAGAATTCAATTCCGCATTGCGGTCTTTGCCGGTTTCCCGGTTTTTATCTTCCAATAAAGACCTTAACTGAGGTTGGGTCAATTCCTGCGGATTAATTTCATTAGGGTTAATTTCCTGTGGAATGCCGGTAGGAGGCTGGCATATTGCCGGCAAATTTAGAAGGACTACAATAAAAAAGATTGAAAAAAGTTTATATATAAAATCTCTAATTTTACACTGCATTTTCTTGGGTTAATTTTCTGTTGGCAAAGATATAGTTTTTATTTTGGCGGAAATTACAGTAAATCATTGTATTCTGCCCAAATTTCATGAAGTATTTCTGCTGCCGGTTTAATGGTTTTAATCATTGAACTTACCTGGCCTATTTCCAATTCACCTTCTTCCAAATTACCTTCAAACATGCCCTTTTTGGCCCTGCCACGCCCTAAAAGTTTTTCCAAATCTTCCTTGGACATACCATTGAATTCTGCCTGCTGGACCTGCTCGAAAAATTTATTTTTCAATAATCGTACCGGGGTGAGCGCTTTTAGGCTCAGCATGGTATCGCCCTCGGCAGCATTTATAACGGCATTTTTAAAGTTACTGTGACATGAGGCTTCGAGGCTTGCTACAAACCTGCTCCCTACCTGTACACCTGATGCGCCTAAAACCATTGCGGCCAGCATTTGCCTGCCTGTAGCAATACCACCTGCAGCAATTACGGGAATGGTAACGGCTTTGCATACCGATGGAATTAAAACCATAATGGTGGTTTCATCTTTACCATTATGCCCACCCGCCTCAAATCCTTCGGCAACCACGGCATCACAACCGGCTTCCTGGGCTTTTAAAGCAAATTTTGTACTACTCACCACATGAACTACTTTAATGCCGTGGCTTTTTAATAACGCCGTATAGGTTTTGGGATTGCCTGCACTGCTAAAAACTATGGGTACCTGTTCATCTATAATGGTTCCTATATGTTTGTCAATATCCGGGTAAAGTAATGGAATATTTACAGCAAAGGGCTTTTGTGTAGCCTGTTTGCATTTTTGGATATGCTCTTTAAGCACATCGGGGTACATACTGCCGCTACCTATAATGCCCAATCCGCCAGCATTACTTACGGCACTGGCCAGGCGCCACCCACTTGCCCAAATCATGCCGGCCTGTATAATGGGTATATCAATATTCAATAAACCGGTAACTCCTGCGGAACTCACTTTCATATAGAAAAATGAAAAATAGGAATTAAATAAAAAAGAGGAAGATTAAATTATTAACATTTAAACATTATTTGGACGAACCTCCTAATTCAATTTCGGTATTGTCGCCTATGTTTAAATTACGGCTAACGCCTTTTACCGATGCATCACTGCCAATAAGGGAATTATTGAGTACAATTTCCTGGATGTTGGAATAAGCGCCAATAATGGTATCTTTTATAATACAATTGCTCATGATGCTATGATCGCCAATGGAAACATTGGGCCCTATTACGGAATTTTGAATCACACAGCCCTCTCCTATACTTACGGGCGGAATGATGATGGCATTTTCATGATCGCCGGATTTGCTATACCGGGTGCCAAATTTTTTTAATAATATGGCATTCGATGCAATAAGGGAGTCTTTTTTGCCGCAATCAAACCAGTTCTCCACTTTAAAGGGTAAAAATGCAATGCCCATTTTAATCATGCATTCCAGGGCATCCGTTAAGTTAAACTCATCGTAACTTTTAATTTTAAGCTGCTGTATTTTTTCAATGCAGGAAAACAGTTGTTGTGTTTCTTTTATTTTATAAATACCCACAAGGGCCATATTACTTTTAGGTATGGCCGGTTTTTCCACTACTCTTGTAATAATACCTTCTTCGTTTATTTCGGCTACGCCAAAATTCCTGGGGTCATCTACCTTTTTTACTCCCAATAGCGAAGTGGGGGCGTTGATCACATCGGCTACATCATACTCGGCAATGGTATCGCCCATAATAATCAACACTTCATCATCACCCACCAGGTTTTTAGTAAGGTCAATGGCGTGGCCGGTTCCCAGGCGGTCGTTTTGGGTTACAAAATAAGGCTGTATATCGCCATGGTTGGCCACTACATAATCCTGTATTTTTTCACCCAGGTAGCCAATAATAAAAATAAATTCTTTTATACCGGCATCCCTCAATTGCTCAATAATAATGCTGAGGATGGTTTTTCCCGCAAGGGGTATTAACGCTTTGGGTTGCGTATATGTATGTGGGCGAAGTTTAGTGCCTGCGCCTGCAACAGGTATTATTGCCTTCATATGCTAGAATTTCTTCTGCAACTAAACAAAGAAATTGGTTTATTATTAATTGCCGGGTTATTTAAGGGCTGTGAAATTATGTATTTTGTTTGAATAAAACGGATTAAAAATCTATAATTCTTAAGTGGCTAACAGGATGGGCTGCTTATATTTGTACTCTAAAAAACTGCAATGCAAAGAGATCAAACCGTTTTTAAATTAATTGGCAAAGAATTAACAAGGCAAAGAGAAGGGATTGAATTAATTGCCAGCGAAAATTTTACCAGCTTACAGGTAATGGAAGCCATGGGCACATCACTCACCAATAAATATGCTGAAGGTTACCCCGGCCGCAGGTATTACGGAGGCTGTGAAATTATTGATGAAATTGAACAACTGGCCATAGACCGAATTAAACAGGTTTTTAATTGCGGATACGCCAATGTACAGCCCCATAGCGGCGCACAGGCCAATGCTGCGCTCATGCTTGCTTTACTACAACCCGGTGATCGAATATTGGGTTTAGACCTAAGTATGGGCGGCCACCTTTCCCATGGCTCACCGGTAAATTTCTCCGGTAAATTATATGAAGCCCACTTTTATACCGTAAAAAAAGATACCGGTATTATTGACTATGAAATGCTGGAAGAAAAAGCCCTTTCTTTAAAACCCAAATTAATTATTTGCGGCGCTTCTGCCTATAGCCGGGATTATGATTATGCCAGGATGAGAAGGGTAGCCGATGAAGTGGGCGCTTTTTTAATGTGTGATATTGCCCATCCTGCAGGGTTAATTGCTAAAAATTTGTTGAGCTCACCTTTTGACCATTGCCATTTTATTACCAGCACAACGCACAAAACACTCCGTGGGCCAAGAGGCGGGATCATTTTAATGAAAAATGATTTTGAAAACCCGATGGGATTAAAAGACCCGAAAGGAAATAAAAGAATGATGAGCCATATTTTAGACATGGCCGTTTTTCCGGGCACACAAGGCGGGCCATTAGAACATGTTATAGCTGCTAAAGCAGTTGCTTTTGGCGAACTGCTCTCTGATGATTTTACCGTGTATGCCAAACAAATACAAAAAAATGCACAGGCTATGTCAAAAGCATTGCTGGCAAAAGGTTACCAGATTATTAGTGGCGGCACCGATAATCACCTGATGCTCATTGACCTTAGAAATAAAAATATTACCGGCAAAAAAGCCCAGGAAACCCTTGATAAAGCACATATTACTTTAAATAAAAACGCAGTACCCTATGACGATAAAAGTCCCTTTGTTACCAGTGGTATCCGCATTGGCGTGCCGGCCATTACTACCCGTGGAATGAAGGAAGAACAAATGCCCGCCATTGTGGAATTTATTGACCAGGTTTTAATGAATATAGATAATACCGCAATAGTAGGCTCCGTTAAAGAAAAGGTTAAAGAGTTTATGCAAGCTTTTCCCTTATATCCCGAACTTAAAAATTAAACTCATGTTACAAAGAATTCAATCCGTATGGTTATTACTGGCTTCTATTTGCTCTTTTGCAACGCTACGATTTCCCTTTTATATGGGAACGGATAAAACCGGGATTCCCTCATCCACACTGGATGCAACAGATCACTTTTTGCTCATCATTTTCACCATTGCCATTGGTGTTACTACCTTATTGACCATTTTTTTGTTCAAAAACCGGGGCATACAAATAAAATTCATTGCCGGAAGCATGGTTTTGGAATGTGTTTTGATTATACTCTACTATAATTATTCGGGGCAATTTACCGAAGGGCATTTTGTAGTCACTTCTATTTTTCATTTATTTATTCTTCTTTTTTTGTTTTTAGCTATAAGGGGAATAATTCATGATAATAAGATAGTAAAAGAAAGCAACCGGTTACGATAATGTATTAACCTTTTAAATAAATAACTATGAAAGCAATTTTTACCATTTTAGGTTGTTTGGGCCTATTGATTGCCAACAGCCAAACCGTTACCATTGATAATACCGGCGGAACATCCGGTCTTATTGGCCTGGGTAACAATCTTTACCATGCCAGCGAATCGTTATATACCAACGATGAAATTGGCGCCGGAAATTTTACATCCGTTGCAACTGCAATAGAAAAAATTGCCTTTAAGGCCGTTGCCGTTGGAGCTACCACTACATTCAACAATGTAAATATTTACATGAAGAATGTACCTTCTTCCACCACCACACTTACTACCGGCACGTACAGCACCGCAGGGTACACATTGGTTTTTAGCGGTACGGTATCCATTACTGCAACGGGATTTACCGATATTACCCTCACCACTCCATTTGTACGAAACAGCGGCGATAACCTGCAGGTTTTAGTGGAGCGCAGCGACAACACTTCGCATGCAGGATTTAACTATCAAACGTCTAATGGCAATTCGGTAAACCTTACGCTTACTACAACCCGCCGCTATAATGGTACCATAGCCTTGAGTGGCAGCACCGTACTTTCACAAAGCGCTTTTAGGCCAGCCTTACGTTTAAAACATGAGTTTGTAAACGATATTGCCGTTCAGGAAGTTTATACCCTGGGCCGGCTACCCATTCCAAACGGAATTCCCCATACTGTAACTGCTCTAATTAAAAATTTTGGTGGAACAACAGCCAATAATTTAAATGTTACTTTAAATATTACCGGTGCAAATACTTTTACCGATGTTCAAACTATTACAACACTGGCTCCTGATGCATCTCAACTGGTAACGTTTACCAGTTTTTCACCTGCCGTTTTGGGCAACAATACGGTAACCGTTTCAATTCCCGCAGATGATTTTACCGACAACGACAGTAAATCCAGTTCACAAATTGTAAATGAAAACACCTGGTCTTATGCTGATGAAACGGATCCTTTTGGCGCAACGGGTTCTACAACTTCAACGGTTGATTTTGCCGCCAAGTTTAACAGCAACATCAATACCAGTATTATTCAAATGCGATTAAATTTTTCCAACACCGGGGGCCGAACCTACAAAGTTGCATTTTGGGATGCTACGGGCCCGGGTGGGTCGCCGGGAAATTTAATTTGGGAATCACCCATTAATCTTACTACAACTGTGGGTTACAATAATGTAGTGTTGCCTGCGCCTGTAGCCATAAATGCCGGGGATTTCTATGCCGGGGTAAGGCAGGTGGTTTCTGCAAGCAGCATCTTTTTGTCGTACCAGAAAGAATCACCCATCAGGCAGGGCGCTTTTTATTATTACAATGTATCTACCAGCACTTGGGTAGATATGAACGCTGTAACCACTACTCCTTACCGGCTTATGATTGAACCCAAACATTTATTAGCCATCAATGCAGCAGCAATAACCATCAATCATAACACCGCAGCTAATTGCAGCAAAAATATTACGGTTACTATTTCCAATGCGGGTACCAACCCCATTTTGCCGGGAACGGCTTCTGTAACGTTAAAAGTTGGCGGCGCCAATGTGTATGCCGGCACTTTAACCAATAGCACAACCATTAATGCCGGCGGTAACGAGATTATTACATTTAATGGAATCAGCACTCCTATCGCCGGAACTAATTATGATACCGCATTTGTAACCCTGCCGGGAGATGATGATCAATTGAATGATACTATTGCCTCCACATTTACAAGCGGCCCGGCGGCAGCTTTAGCCACCGTATCTTCCAATGCCGTTGACCTGGTAAAAAATTGTGAAGATGCAGGCTGGACTTTTTATTCCGATCCGGCAAACTTAGACGGTTACCTGCTTGCCATTAACTGGGATCCCGGAAATACCGGCGCCAACGCTTTACCTAAAGCCAACGCCATTCCACGCATTCAGTTAGATGGAAGTTTCTTTTCTGCTACGGATATACCAACTAAAAAAGCTACCTATACCATGCAGCGTTACTGGAATGTAGATTTATTGGGTAACACTTTAACGGGTGCCGTAAACTTGCGTTTCTTTTATAATGCCACAGAAAAAACCGCTATTGAAAATGCGGCTTCAACTTTTGCCACTTCCAACAGCGGCACTTTGGAACCTTCTCAATGGTTTCAATTAACTACATCAACCTTTGCAGGAGATGTGGCTCATGTAATTCCCGATTTTGTGCTCAACTCCTATCCCATTTATAATAGCAACACACTCAATAATACCATTAACGGAATATTATATGCACAGTTTGATGGCTTAACCGATCTTACCGGCGGCACTTATGCCACCGGGGTTGGCCCAAGCACACCGTTGCCGCTTTTGCTTACTCAATTTGAAGCCCGGCAAACCGGGAGAAAAAATGTTTTAACCTGGAGAACCGCAAATGAGGTTAACGTAAATAAATTTGTTATTGAGCGCAGTAACAATGCGGTTCATTACACTTCTATTGGAGCAGTAAATGCCACTGGCGCCATGCAGTACCAGTTTATTGATGAAGCCCCGCTTAAAGGAACCAATTATTATCGCCTGAGAATTATTGATCAAAACAACAGCTATCGCATCAGTGAAACAAAAGTGGTGGGTTTCAACGCTACCGGCATATTACTCTACCCCAATCCCGTAACTCAAAATGCCCTCCTTGAAATTGATGCGCCATTTGAAGGCAGCATCGATATAAACATTACCGATGTAGCCGGAAAAATAATTCAACTCAATACAACAAATACCAGGGTGCAACAGGGCCTTAACCGGATACCGCTAAAAATGGCCAAACTTGCCCCGGGTACCTATTTTATTAATATTTCATCAGGTGATTTAAAGCAAAGCATCAAATTTGTAAAGCTATAATTCATGCATTAAACCAGTTAAAAAGGGGCCGTAGCGCCCCTTTTTGATTGCTGAGTCCTACCTTAAATTCTTTAAACAATGTTACCCTTCCATAAAATGAAATTAATTTTCATTTTACCAAATAATAGACTATACTTGCATTTATGAGCAATGGCTTATATACCGTTTCATTCTTTGCAGTGAGTGCACCTGCAACAACTACTACCACAACCCGTTAAGGGTTGTATCTACTCATATCATCCATTAGGCCCTGGCCAAAATTTCCGGAAATTTTTCTTTTTTTATTGTGTTAACTATTCCATATGTATGTATTAAAATTTGGGGGCAGCTCCGTTGCTTCCGCAGAAAATATCAAAAAAGTCATTGACATTATTAAGAACCGCCACACAGCATCCGAAAGACTGGTGATTGTTTCTGCATTTAGCGGCATTACCGATAGGTTACTGCATTGTGCCCAAAAGGCTTCTGAAGGAGAAGAAGAATATAAAGAAATATTAAAGCAGGTAGAAGAACGGCATTTGGATACGGCAAGGCAACTCATCCCGGTTCAATCCCAAAGTTCAATCCTCAGCTTTATTAAACTCAAATGCAACGAAGTGGAGGATATTTGTAATGGTATTTTCCTTTTAAAAGAACTTTCGGCACGCACCAAAGATAAAGTGATGAGCTATGGCGAGTTGCTTTCTTCACGAACCATTGCTGCTGCACTGGAGGCCGATGGGAACGTTCAATGGCTGGATTCCACCGAATTGATTACAACCAATTCCAATTACGGCTATGCACAGGTAAACTTTGAAATCACCAACGCTAAAATTCAAAACTATTTTAAAGAAAAATCTGCTCCACTCTATATAGCAGGTGGTTTTATTGCTGCTGATGATAAAAAAATTATTACCACATTGGGGCGGGGCGGCTCCGATTACAGCGCCGCAATTTTTGCTGCAGCATTGCAGGCAAAAGGATTGGAAATCTGGACGGATGTTTCCGGGATGATGACTGCGGATCCCCGGCTGGTACCCGCTGCAAAAACCATCGCTTCCATCTCTTACCAGGAAGCCATGGAACTTTCTCATTTTGGCGCTAAAGTAATTTATCCTCCCACCATACAGCCGGCCATGAACAAAGGTTTACCCATTTCAATTAAAAATACATTTGCCCCCGGTGACCATGGCACCATCATTGAAAAAAAATCAAAAAATGATAACAGTACCGTATCCGGTATTTCCAGTATCAACAATATTGCCCTTATCAGCCTGGAGGGCAGTGGTATGGTGGGTATTCCCGGGTTTTCAAAAAGGCTTTTTGAAGTGCTTGCAGCTCAAAAAATCAACGTGATCTTAATCACCCAAAGTTCATCTGAACATTCCATTTGCGTGGGGATTGATGCCCATAATGCCAAAAATGCCAGGCTGGCAATTGACGAAGCTTTTGCTTACGAAATTGATGCAAAAAAAGTGGAACCTTTACAAGTCGAAAACGGTTTAGCCATTATAGCATTGGTGGGCGACCAAATGAAAAACCATACCGGCATCAGTGGGCGGCTTTTTAGCGCATTGGGAAAAAACGGGGTAAACATCAGGGCCATTTCGCAGGGAAGTTCGGAGAGAAACATCAGCGCCGTATTAAACAAAGCCGATATTAATAAAGCCATCAATGTAATTCATGAAGCTTTTTTTGAAATTGAATACAAAGAAATCAACTTGTTTATTGCAGGCACAGGCAATGTGGGCAAAAAATTACTGGCTCAAATTGCCCTTCAGCAAGAGTTCCTTAAAGAAAAACTGAGGTTAAAATTAAAAGTTGCCGGTATTGCCAAAAGCAAGCAATTTTTAATTGATGAGCATGGAATTGATTTAAATAATTGGGAGAGCCTTATTGAACAAGGCCCCCATGAAACGATCCATTCGTTTGCCAAAAAAATAAAAGAAATGAATCTTCGCAACTCTGTATTTGCCGATATTACTGCAAGTGAAGAGGTGGCAACGGTATATCACAGCTTGTTGGAAAAGAGTATTTCGGTGGTGGCCTGCAATAAAATAGCCTGCTCATCTGCTTTTGAGGTTTATAAAAAATTAAAGCAAACGGCAAGGGAATTTAATACCTATTTTCTATTTGAGACCAATGTAGGCGCAAGCCTGCCGGTTATTATTACCTTGAATGATTTAATACAGAGTGGCGACCGGATAAAAAAAATCCAGGGCGTTTTAAGTGGTACGTTAAACTATGTATTTAACCATTATGACGGGAGCCGTTCATTTGCCTCGATTGTAAAGCAGGCGCAGGATGAAGGATACACTGAACCCGATCCCCGGCTTGACCTTGGCGGCAAAGATGTAATGAGAAAAATAATGATTCTTGCCCGGGAGGCGGGTTATACTATTGAAATGGAGGATATCACTAATAACCGTTTCTTACCGGAAGATTGTATGCAAGGTTCCGTTGAAGATTTTTATGCCCAAATGGAAAAACACGAAACCCATTTCAAAGATTTATATGCAAAAGCCCAATCTGCCGGCTGTAAATTAAAATTTGTAGCCGGGTTTGATGAAGGCAAGGCATCCGTTGGCCTGCAACACATTCCGGCAGATCATGATTTTTATCAACTATATGGAAAAGATAATATAGTATTGTATTATACCCAGCGCTATTCCGATCAACCGCTGGTTATTAAAGGAGCGGGCGCCGGTGCAGAAGTTACCGCATCCGGCGTTTTTGCCGATATCATAAGGGCTGCAAAAGCCTGATTTTTATTAATGAGAAAACATGCAATTGAATACCACTCCGCAAAGAACCATAACCGTAAGCGCCCCGGCAACCATTGCCAACCTTGTATGTGGCTTTGATATCCTTGGCCTTTGCCTTAACCATCCTGCGGATGAGATGCAGGTTACCCTTACCGATAAATCAGCCATCCATATTTCATCAACGGATGGCTATGCCTTACCCTATGAGGCCTCTGAAAATACAGCCGGAGCACCCTTGCTGGAAATGAAAAAATTATTGCCCGAGCAAACCGGTTTTGACATCGTCATAAAAAAAAATATAAAACCCGGGAGCGGAATTGGCTCAAGCGCTGCCAGCGCTGCCGGCGCCGTGGTTGCCGCCAATCATTTACTGGGTAATCCATTCACCCGGGAAGAAATGATCCAATTTGCTTTATTTGGCGAAAAAGCAGCATCGGGTGTAAAACACGCCGATAATGTGGCGCCATGCATTTATGGCGGTATTACTTTAATACGCAGTATTTTTCCTTTAGATATTATTAGCCTGTCAGCTCCGCCGCTTTGGGTAACCGTAGTGCATCCTCAAATTGAAGTACGCACATCAGATGCAAGGCAAATCTTAAAAAAACAAGTTCTTTTAAAAGATGCCATAAAACAGTGGGGAAACATTGCAGGGCTGGTTGCCGGTTTTTTGCAAAACGATTACGGCCTTATTTCCAGGAGCCTGGAAGATGTAATTATTGAACCGGTAAGAAGCATACTCATTCCCGGATTTGCAGAGGTAAAAAAATTAAGTATCGGCGCCGGAGCACTGGGTGGGGGCATTTCAGGCTCCGGGCCCTCTGTTTTTATGCTGAGTACAGATGAAGAAACCGCTCACCGGGTTAAAGACCAAATGCAAAAAGTATATGAAGGAATAGGGCTTGATCATTTTGTGTATGTAACCAGCATAAACACCCAGGGCGTAAAATTAATTAACCATTAAAAAAGAAGGTATAACCGTGTTCTATTATAGCACCAATAAGCAATCGCCGGTTGCAGATTTTAAAACCGCAACGCTAAACGGACAGGCTCCGGATAAAGGATTATATTTTCCCAAAACCATTCCCGTTCTCCAAAAGGAATGGCTGAACCATATTGAAAGTGCCAGCTTTGAAGCCATTGCTTATGATGTGATTCAACCCTATGTTGGCGATGCCATACCCAAAACTATTTTACAAAATATAACTGCCGAAACTATATCGTTTCCAATTCCAATGGCGAGCATCAGCAACAGGATATCTTCGCTTGAACTTTTTCATGGCCCCACCTTGGCATTTAAAGATATTGGCGCAAGATTTATGAGCCGTTGCCTGGGTTATTTTGCAAAAAATATTGCCAAAAAAATTACCGTGCTGGTGGCCACTTCCGGCGATACCGGGGGCGCTGTGGCCCATGGCTTTTATAACATTCCCGGTATTGATGTGGTAATCCTGTATCCTTCAAAAAAAGTGAGCAGCGTACAGGAAAAACAATTAACCACACTGGGTAATAATATTCATGCATTGGAAGTAAAAGGCAGTTTTGATGATTGCCAGGCCTTGGTTAAAAATATTTTCAGCCGCCATCCTGAATTTCCATCACTATTTTTAACCTCGGCCAACTCCATAAATATTGCCCGCTGGCTACCGCAGCAATTTTATTATTTCTTTGCCTGGAAATTATGGGATAAAAAAAAGGGCACCCCGGTAATTGCCGTACCCAGCGGCAACTTTGGAAATATCTGCGCCGGTTTACTGGCTTATGCTTCCGGCTTACCGGCAAAGCAATTTATAGCCGCCTGTAATGCCAATGACAGCATACCCCAATTCTTAAAAACGGGTTTATTAGAACCCAAACCCAGCATTCCCACACTATCTAATGCAATGGATGTGGGCCATCCAAGTAATTTTATAAGGATACTTGAACTCTTTCAGCATCAATTACCTGAGTTAAAAAATATCTTAACAGCCTATAGTATTTCGGATGCCGAAACCATTAATACCATACGCAATACCTATCAGCAATATGGTTACCTTTTAGATCCGCATGGTGCCGTAGGATTTAATGCATTGGAAAAATATTTCAGGCATCATCCGCAGGATAATGGCTTTATAGTTGAAACGGCAAGCCCATTGAAATTTTATGACCTGATGGAACCCATCATTAATGATGTAATGCCTGTGCCAGCCCATATCCAACACTTACTTTCGTTACCTAAGCAATCCCGCATCATAGAAAATAACGTAGAAGAACTTGCCTCTTTTTTAAGAAAAATGTAATGGCAAGCGTGGAGCAAAACAGCGTGTTAGCAGAAATAGCTATTGAAAGTTTATTATCTTTGAAGCATGACAGAACTCAATTCGATACGACAAATCCTTACTCAGCTTAAACCAGAGTTGACTCAGAGGTTTTTTGTCGACTCGATTGGACTATTCGGTTCTATTGTTAGAGACGACTTTTCCCCTACAAGCGACATAGATATCATTGTGGACTTTAGCAAACCTGTCGGCGTCGAATTCATTGATTTGGCTGACTTTATTGAAAAAAAACTGAAAAAAAAGGTTGATTTAGTCTCCAAGAAAGGCTTAAAGCCAAAATATTTGCAACAAATTCAATCTGAAATAATCTATGTCTAAAAGAGAACCTTCTCTTCTTGTTGAAGACATTATTGAAAGCGCAAATAAAATCCTTAGCTATACGGAGAACCTTTCATTTGAAGAATTTACAATAGATAGCAAGACTATTGACGCTGTAATCCGAAATTTTGAGATAATTGGCGAGGCTGCCAACCGGCTCTCTGATGATTTCAAAGGCAAACACGAAGGAGTTGACTGGCATCGAATAAGAGGTTTCAGAAACCGGATTGTTCATCACTACTTTGGTATAGATTATTCGATAGTTTGGGAAATAAAAGAATCATATCTCCCTTCCCTGATTGCATCTTTAAAATCTCTTTAAGCTACTTCCGCTAATATTGCATTGGCATATGTGGCGGTGCGACGGAATAACAATCAGCTGCATATCGCTAATCAGCTTCGGTTTCGGCAGATGAATAACACCGGGCTTTAGAATGAACGATGAACTTTTGTATTTTCACTCAGCATTGGTTCCAGGCAGACGGAACACAGAATACCGCCACATCAATGCTTCAGCGCAGGTTGTACCCTGTTATAAATTCAACCAATTCCTTATTATGATCTCACCCTGCGGAGTTAAAACGCTTTCCGGGTGAAACTGAACCCCTTTTAAGTCGTACTCTTTATGTTGTAAAGCCATAATATATCCTTGCTCATTTCTTGCCGTTATTTCCAGAACATCGGGGAAACCCTTATCACTCACTACCCAGGAATGATAGTGCCCAATCTTAAATGTTTCGGGTAAAAATTTAAATAAAGGATTACTGCCGTTTACTATTGTGCAATTGCTATCTACCCCGTGAAAAACGGTGGAAAGATTTTCCAACGTACCGCCAAAAGCTTCAGCAATAGCCTGGTGCCCAAGGCAAACACCCAGGATGCTTTTGGACGATGCATATTTTTTTATTACCTGCAATAACAATCCTGCTTCAGAGGGTATTCCCGGGCCGGGAGAAAGAATAATCTTATCGTATTCAACTACCGATTCAAGGCTTATGCAATCATTGCGGTACACATCCGGTTTTAATCCGGTTATGTTTTCCACCAGGTGAACCAGGTTGTAGGTAAATGAATCATAATTGTCCAAAACTAATATCCGCATGGCATTTACTATAAAAATTTTCCCGTAATACTTCTTTTTGCTTTTTTTAAATCGGATGGCTTGCCTTCAAAAACCAACTGGCCACCCTCTGTGCCGGCGCCGGGGCCAAGATCAATAATCCAGTCGGCGCTTTTTAATACATCGGTGTTGTGTTCAATCACCAGCACCGAATGACCTTGTTCAATAAGGGCGTTGAATGAAGCCAGGAGTTTTTTTATATCATGAAAATGCAGACCTGTAGTGGGTTCATCAAAAATAAAAAGGATGTGGCCGTTAGAGGAACCTTTGCCTAAAAATGCAGCCAGCTTTACCCGTTGGGCTTCACCACCGCTAAGGGTGCTGCTGCTTTGCCCAAGCTTTACATAACCCAGGCCTACATCACTTAAAGGTTGTAACCGCTGTGCCACAATTTGTGCCTGTTTGCTTTTTTTATCTGAGCTGAAAAAAGCTATGGCTTCATCTACATTCATTTCTAAAACGTCAAACACATTCTTGCCAAAATAGTTCACATCCAGCACTTCTTCTTTAAATCGTTTTCCATTGCATACCTCACATTGCAAATGCACATCTGCCAAAAACTGCATCTCCACAACCTGCTCCCCTTCCCCTTTGCAGGCATCGCAGCGCCCCCCATCTACGTTAAAAGAAAAATGCCTGGGTTGAAAGCCCCGTATTTTGCTCAACTGTTGCGCAGCAAATAAATCCCTTATTTCATCGTAAGCTTTTATATAGGTTACCGGGTTACTGCGGCTGCTTTTTCCTATGGGGTTTTGATCTACCATTTCTACCTGGCTAATAAAATCCAGATCGCCTTTTAAATCAAAATAAGTACCGGGCTTATCGGATCCTTCGCCTTTTAGTTTTTGCAATGCCGGGTAAAGAATTTGTTTTACTAATGTAGTTTTACCACTGCCACTTACCCCACTTACAGCGCAAAGAACGTTTAGCGGAAACTTTACCGTAAGGTCTTTGAGGTTATTTTGTGCTGCACCTTCAAGCAAAATATACCGGTTCCATTTTCGGGTTAGTTTTGGCTGGTCAATGGTAAGTTGCCCGGAAAGATATTGCCCGGTAAGGCTATTTTTTTGAGCAATAATTTCATCGTAATTACCTTCTGCCACCACTTCACCTCCCAAATGACTGGCCAGTGGACCCATATCAATAATGTGATCGGCATGGCGCATCATCATTTCATCATGCTCCACCACCACCACGGTATTGCCTAAATCTCTCAAAGCTTTGAGCACGTTTATTAAGCGTTCCGTATCCCTGCTATGCAGGCCTATGGAGGGTTCGTCTAAAATATATAATGAGTTGGTAAGGTTGCTGCCCAGGCTCCTGGTTAATTGAATGCGTTGGCTTTCACCACCGCTTAATGAATTGGCAAGCCGGTTTAGCGTTAGGTAACCAAGCCCTACATCAATAAGGGTTTTAATTCGGTTTTTAATTTCAAACAAAATTCTTTTGGCAATGGTTTGCTCATAATCGGTTAGCTCTAATGTGGTAAACCAATGTTGTAAATCTATAACGGGCATTTCACATAATTGCCCAATATGCTTCATCCCTACTTTTACATAAAGCGCCTCTTTACGTAAACGATATCCATTACAAGAAGTACAGGTAGTACGGCCACGATAGCGGCTCAACAATACCCGGTATTGCACTTTATATAAATTTTGCTCAACTTCTTTAAAAAAGTCATTGATGCCTTTCACCCCATCATTTCCTTCCCATAATAAGTTCAACTGTGCTTTACTAAGTTTCATAATTGGCGTATGAATCGGGAAATCTATTTTCTTTGATGCTCTAATAAAGGCATTTTTCCACTCTCCCAATTTTTCTCCTTTCCATGGCGCAATAGCTCCTTCATACACACTCAGGCGTTTATCGGGTATAATCAAATCAGGGTCCAGTCCTAAAATTTGCGAAAACCCTTCACAAACCGGGCAAGCCCCATAAGGATTATTAAACGAAAATAAATTGGGCACGGGTTCTTCAAACTGCATCCCATCCAATTCAAACTTGTTACTAAAATGTAGTTTTGTTTTTTCATTGATCATTAAAAAAAGGCTTCCTTCACCTTCGATAAATGCTGTTGCCACCGAATCGGAAATGCGGTGTAAATCTTCTTCATCAAAATTTTTATTTACCAGCCGGTCAATTATTAAAAAACAGTCTTTACCGGTTTTAATATCCCGTAATACAGCATCCTCTTTAATTGCCTCATCTATTAAATGTACCCCTCCATTTACATAAATCCTGGAGAAGCCTTTTTGCAATAAAATACCCAGTTCCTCTTTTACATTTCTCTTACCCTGGGTTTTAAAGCCGGCCAAAATAAATATGCGGTCTCCCGGCTTTGACTGACTGATAGCTTGAAGCACATCTGTACTATCATCCTTCTTTACTTTATTTCCACTAATTGGAGAAAAGGTCGTTCCGACCCTTGCAAAAAGCAATCGCAGGTAATCATAAATTTCCGTCATACTGCCCACGGTACTCCTGGGCGTACGGGTAACTACTTTTTGCTCAATAGCAATAGCCGGGCACAGTCCTTTAATAGAATCTACATCGGGCTTATTCATCCGTTGCATAAACTGCCGTGCATAAGCGCTTAAGCTTTCTGCATATCTTCTTTGGCCTTCGGCAAACAAGGTATCAATAGTTAAAGAAGATTTTCCAGAGCCGGAAACACCAGTAACAACAATAAGTTTATTACGTGGAATGGAAACTGAAATATTTTTTAGATTGTGCAACCGTGCACCATTAATCACAATATTATTATTGATGGAATGCGAAATATCTTTTAATTTTTCCGTTATTTTTTTTTCTTTGAGCATATCCTACAAATGTACAATGCATGTGGCTTTCCGAAAAGTGGAATCGTAAATCTCCTACAACAGGTTTCAAAAACTATAGGATTTATACGTTTATTGCCCTAAATCTGAAAAAATTTTATAAAAACATTTGGTTAAATAAAGATTGTACATATTTTAGCAGTCCAATATCCAATAAATGATGAAAAGCCGTTAACGACTCCTTTCACATTCGTTCTACGCACTTCTTCGCTTTTATTGGCCCTAATTAACAATGTCCTAAAAACTTTAAAACAGTAAAAGTTATGAAATGCCTCTCCAACCTAACTGACCAACAATTGGTACACCTTTATGTTAATGGTGATGCCGAAGCGCTTTCTGCAATTGTAACCCGTTACAAAGACAAGATTTACACTTCTATCTACTTATTGGTTAAAGATAAGTACCTGGCAGAAGATATTTTCCAGGATGTATTTAT
>JAFDZZ010000069.1 GCA_018266715.1 Bacteroidota bacterium | reverse complement strand
GCCGTTCCATATTTAGGATAAGGGATGCCCAAATCTTTCAGCATATCACTAAAACGCCCACGGTCTTCGGCAATGTCCATATTATCAAAAGAGGTTCCGATGATTTTGATGCCCCGTTCGTTTAAAATTTTAGCCAGCTTTAACGCCGTTTGTCCGCCGAGTTGAACAATTACGCCTTCGGGTTTTTCGTGCTCTATGATTTCAAGAATATGTTCTAAAAAAACAGGTTCAAAATAAAGTTTATCGGCAATATCAAAATCGGTACTTACGGTTTCCGGGTTGCAATTCACCATTATGGCTTCATAGCCGCATTCTTTTACAGCCAGCAAACCATGTACACAGCAATAATCAAATTCTATACCCTGGCCAATGCGGTTGGGTCCGCTGCCCAATACCAGAATTTTTTTCTTACCGGAGTTAACGGATTCATTGGACGTTAAAAAATTTTGAAGGGGTTTGGATAAACCGTTTTCAAAGGTTGAATAAAAGTAGGGGGTTTGGGCTTCAAACTCGGCGCTACAGGTATCCACCATTTTAAATACCCGGGTGAGCCCGCTGGCTTTTCGGCGCTCATACAATTGCAGGGCATTTTCTTCCTTCATGATACGCATAATTTGCTCATCACTAAAACCCAGTTTTTTGGCTTTTACTAAAACTTCATCCGGCAGTGTTTTAAAATTGTATTTTTCTATTTCTCTTTCGCAATCACATATTTCCTGTATTTGGTAAATAAACCAGCGGTCTATTAAAGTGCTTTCGCAAATCCGTTTTACACTGGCCCCGGCCATGAGTGCATCTTTTATGCGAAAAATCCGGTCCCATTTTGGAGTTTTTATATAATCAATCAGCTCTTCGTTGTGCATTAAACTTTTACCATAGTAGCCCAGGCCCACGGCTTCGTTTTCCAGGCTCTGACAAGCTTTTTGCATGGCTTCGGCAAAGCTTCGGCCAATACCCATTACTTCCCCCACACTTTTCATTTGCAGGCCAAGGGTATCATTTGCCCCTTTAAACTTATCAAAATTCCACCGGGGGATTTTTACAATTACATAATCCAGCGCCGGTTCAAAATAGGCTGAAGTGAACCGGGTGATTTGATTTTTTAATTCATCAAGGGTATATCCAATTGCCAGCTTTGCAGCAATTTTTGCAATGGGGTAACCGGTGGCTTTGCTTGCCAGCGCCGAAGATCTGCTCACACGAGGATTAATTTCGATAGCAATAATTTCTTCGGTTTGAGGGTTGAGTGCAAATTGCACATTACAGCCCCCGGCAAAATTGCCCAGGTTACGCATCATGGCAATGGCAGTATTTCTCATGAGCTGAAAGGCCGTATCACTCAGCGTCATTGCAGGCGCCACGGTTATACTGTCGCCGGTATGCACGCCCATGGGATCAAAGTTTTCCACAGTGCAAATGATGCATACATTATTTGCCGCATCTCTCAGCAGTTCCAGTTCAAATTCTTTCCAGCCCAGTACTGCCTGCTCTACCAGCACTTCATGAATGGGCGAAGCCGAAAGGCCCGTATTTAGCGCTTCATCAAGCTCTTCTTTATCTTTTACAAAACCGCCGCCGGTACCGCCAAGGGTAAACGAAGGTCTTATCACTAAGGGGAAACCAATTTCCTGGGCAAATTCTTTTCCCTCTAAAAACGAGTTGGCCGTTCTTGCCTTAGCCACAGGAATGCCCATCTCTAACATCCATTGCCTGAATTTTTCCCGGTCTTCGGCCTTATCAATGGCTTTAATATCTACCCCAATAAGTTTTACATTGTAGCGTTCCCACACCCCCAACTCATCGGCTTCCTTGCATAGGTTAAGAGCCGTTTGGCCACCCATGGTAGGCAATACGGCATCAATTGTATTTTCTTCAAGAATTTGTTCAATGCTTTCTACGGTTAAGGGCAATAAATAAACTTTATCCGCCATCATAGGATCGGTCATTATGGTAGCAGGATTGCTATTGATGAGTACCACTTTAATCCCTTCTTCTCTAAGGCTTCTTGCAGCCTGCGAACCGCTGTAATCAAATTCACAAGCCTGGCCAATGATGATAGGGCCACTGCCGATAATTAAAACCGATTGTATGGAGTTGTTTTTGGGCATTGAAATACGCCTTTTGTGGCGTGCAAAGGTAAATTGTTTGACGCATAGTTTAATGCAAAAATTGTTGCTATAAATTACGTTAAATTAATATCGTATTCCTGTAAAAGTTGAAAATTTATCGGTGATTTAAATGTAGTTTTGCAGTAATTTTTTTTAATCCATTGAATAAACATTGGCATGCGGTTTTTTTTTCCAAAATTCCTCCTTCTTATTTTTATTAATGTACCTATTGGGGTGCATGCACAGTTTTTTTCCCAACCTTCCTATCCGCAGGATTTTTTTCAATGGCCGGTGGGCGCTATCAAAGCCATTGTGGCCAATTTTGGGGAACTACGCCCCAACCACTATCATATGGGCATTGATTGCCGTACCGAGCAGGTGGTGAATAAACCCATTTATGCGGCTGCCGATGGCTATATTGCCAAAATAAAAATAGAACCTTTTGGCTTTGGCCGTGCCATTTATATCAATCATCCCGGGGGCTATACCACGCTCTATGCACACCTGAATGATTTTTACGAGCCTTTGGAAAAATATGTTACACAAAAGCAATATGAACTTAAAAGCTGGGCGGTTTTTTTAGACCTTCCGCAAAATCTTTTTTCTGTAAAAAAAGGCCAGCAAATAGCCTGGAGCGGAAATACCGGTGGCTCACAAGGGCCCCATTTACATTTTGAAATACGGGAAACCGCCACGGATAAAGTGCTCAATCCACTATTATTCAATTTGCCGATTACCGATAAGATAGCCCCCGACATTATAAGGCTGGCCGTTTATGACCGCACCAAAAGCACTTATGAGCAAAGCCCAAAATACATTTCGTTAAAAAAATCAGGAAACACATACGGCATTCCTTCCGGTGATTTAATCACAGCTTCAGCAAAAACCAGTTTTGCCATTACGGCTTTTGATCGCTACACCGGCTCCACCAACCACAATGGAATTTACCAGGCCGTAATGCGTGTTAATAATACACCCGTAAGCGGGTTTCAATTAAACCATATCAGCTACGATGAAACCCGTTACTTAAATGCACATATTGATTATAAAACAAAAATAAATGGGGGGCCTTACCTGCAACACCTTAGCCGGTTACCCGGCAACCCTTCGCTCCATTATAAAACCGATGCCAGCAATGGCGTAGTATTTTTGGAACCCGGCCAAAGCAAAAACATTAGCATTGAAGTGTGGGATGCCAATAACAATTCCTCTACACTAAGTTTTAGCCTTACCCGAAGCATTACCCCATCTGCAGCACAGGCAACAGAAACCGGTATTTTATTTAAACCCAATGAAATTAATATTTTTGAAAACGAAGCCGTTAAATTTTACCTGCCGGAAAATGCTCTGTATGATTCTTTCTATTTTAAATTCAGCAAAATAACCCCATCGGTAGGCAAACCCATTTACCGGCTACACAATCACAATGTGCCGGTGCAAACGCCCTTTACCGTAAAAATAAAAGACGGCCTTGTATTTTTACCAACAGATAAAATGATTATGAAAAGGTTTTGGGGCGATAAAGAAGAATATAAAAAAGCAACGCCGGCAACAGAAGAAGCAGAACAAGGATGGTACAAAGCAGATTTTAAACAACTGGGCAATTTTCAGTTGATCGCCGATAACGAGCCACCTGAAATTACGCCGATTGGTTTTAAAGACGGTGTGAATACGGCACGGCTTAATCGTATCCTATTTCGAGTGAAGGATAACACCGAAGAAATAGCATCCTTTACGGCTACGCTTGACGGGAAATGGCTCAGGTTCACCAATGATAAAGCAAAACTTTTCATTTATACTTTTGATGCCCATTGCCCACCGGGAGAACATGAACTGGTAATAATTGCAGAAGACCTTGCCGGTAATAAAACCGAGAAAACCTATCATTTTACACGATAATTATGGCTACACATTTAACCGTAGGAATAAAAGCCCCATCATTTAAAGGCAAAGACCAAAATGGAAAACCGGTAAGCCTTGCTGATTATAAAAATAAAAAACTGCTGTTGTTTTTTTATCCCGAAGATGATACACCAACCTGCACCATAGAAGCCTGCAACCTGAGTGATAACTATGCCTTATTGAAAAAAAACGGGTTTGAAGTGGTAGGCATTAGCCCCGATGATGAAATAAGCCATAAAAAATTTGAAACCAAATTTAACCTTCCCTTTACCTTAATTGCCGACCCTGCACATAAAATCATTAACCAATATGGTGTGTGGGGCCCCAAGCAATTATACGGCCGTAAATACGATGGCCTGCACCGCACCAGCTTTTTGATTGATGAGCAAGGAACTATTCGCCACATTTTTTTAAAACCCAGGAATAAAGAACATGCCGGGGAGATTATTAAAAAGTGGAATGAAATCAACAAATGATAAGGGTTGGAACAAAAAGCACCATACCGCATTGTTACATCTTCATTTTTAGCAAAACTTGCAGCTTTAAAACTCCATAGCAACCGGGTGGCCATAGTGTTGGGTAAAACCATTTACCTCTACAATACCAGCAAAGAAGAATTTTTAAATGATGCTAAGTGGCTGAAGCACGAACTATGTCATATTGCACAGTTTAAGCAATATGGGTTTTTTACATTTATCATCAAATATCTTTGGGAAAGCCTTTGGCATGGCTACTATAATAACAAATATGAGGTAGAAGCAAGAAAAGCCGAAGAAGAAACCCTTTGCTAAATACCGGGCCTTTGCGCCGTATCCAGGGCCGGTTTTAAAATCCATTCCACTTCACCATAATTAAATTCCTGCAAAATAGTTCCGGTTTGAGCAAGCAAAGCGCCCTGCGGCGATACCCCGGTAATTTTAGCTTCAAAAACCACATTGCCTTTTTTTAATTTCACCCACTCCTCCTTACGAAACAAAAGTTTATTATAATTTTTAAGCAATTGGTCAAAATTCTCATTTGCCAAAGCATCAATTTTATGCATTAATAAAACATACAACTGCTTTGCCAGTTCAAGGGCATCGAAGTTTTTCCCTGTAATTTGACGAAGGCTAACGGCATTGGGTAGGGTAGGGTCAAATTTTGCCTGGTTTAGGTTAATGCCAATGCCAATAATGCTATATTTCCATTCGGTTCCTTTTACAATATTCTCTATTAAAATGCCACCTGCCTTTCTGTCATTTATATATAAGTCATTCGGCCATTTAATGGCCGTTTTGGGAATAAGAATTTTGCTTAAAAAATCGGCACAAGTGAGTGCTGTTGCCGCCGATAAAAAGAATTGCTCATGTAAACCCAGCATACCGGGTGATATAATGATGCTTAAAGCAATACTTTCATCCTTTTGAGCCAGCCAGGTTCGGCCATGCTGGCCTTTGCCTGCGGTTTGTTGCCGGGCAAAAAAGGCCATACCATGCTTCGCCATTCCTTCATGAATCTGTACCATGGCATAGTTGTTGGTACTGTCCACAGTATCTAAAATGCGAAATAAATCAAAAGCTTGCATTTGGGATATTTCAGGTAAAAAAGAAATAGTAATTTTGGCGCAAACCGCAAGCTACTTATTTTTAAAGGTTTTGCAGTTATATTAATTTTAAAATTAAATGAATAGCATTTGAACAATCTCACCGTATTACAAAGCCGTAAAAAAAGTGTCACACGGCTGAACAGGAACAGCAAACTTTTCAAAACAATCCTTAACGCAATAAAAGATAAAAAAGCTGAAAATATCATTAGCCTGGATTTAAGAAAGATACCGGAAGCGGTAGCCGATTTTTTTGTAATATGTGAAGCCAGCAATGCGCCCCAACTTAAAGCCATTGCAGATAATGTGGAGGCCGAAGCAAAAAAGCACTGTAATGAATTTGCCTTTAAGCATGAAGGAAGAAAAGCCCAGCAATGGATTTTAATAGATTATATCAATATCGTAGTGCATGTAATGCTGCCCGAACCCAGGAGGTTTTACCAACTTGAAGAAATGTGGAGCGATGCACCCATGATGCAGCATGATTAATCTTTAATAACCAACCACCCTTTGAAAGCCAATTTTAATGTCAACAGAAAAAGAGCAGCAGCAAAATAATAAACAAAAAATGTTACCTGAAAAACAATCAGCACCCGGCGGAGATGACGCCCAGAACAAAAAACCAAAATTCAATATTTACTGGATTTACGGCATTATTTTCCTTACGGTAATCACTTACAGCCTTATGCGCAATGTAAACAGCGCCGGGGTAGAAACCTACCAGCAGAATTTTTTTGATATGGCCAGGCAGGGCGACGTAGAGAAATATACGGTTATTCGCAACAAAAATATTGTAAGGGTTTCTTTAATAAAAGATAGCCTTATTAAAAAAGCAGCCTGGTATGCTAAAATATTGAATACACCCGATGAACCCAAAAAATATGATATGGCTGTAAAAATTGAGCAGCCTCAATTGTATTTTAGTATTATAGATGCCAAAACATTTGCTACTGAGATTTTAGACTTTAATAAAACAAACCCTGGTTTAAAACCCATCATTCAAGATGCAAAAGACGAAGGAGAAATATTAGGCCAGTTGGTAGGTACACTCCTGCCCTTTTTACTAATTGGATTATTGTTTTTAATTACAATGAGGAAACTGGGCTCCGGCGGTAGCGGTGGGCCCGGGGGCATTTTTAATATTGGCAAATCAAAAGCCACATTATTTGATAAAGGCACAAGGGTAAATATAAATTTTAGCGATGTTGCCGGCCTCGATGAAGCCAAAGTGGAAGTAATGGAAATTGTGGACTTTTTAAAAAATCCCAAAAAATACACAGCGCTTGGAGGTAAAATCCCCAAAGGCGCATTGTTGGTTGGCCCTCCGGGAACCGGTAAAACCCTATTGGCCAAAGCCGTAGCCGGCGAAGCACAAGTGCCTTTCTTTAGCCTAAGCGGTAGCGACTTTGTAGAAATGTTTGTAGGTGTTGGCGCCAGCCGTGTAAGAGACCTCTTTAAACAGGCAAGAGAAAAAGCGCCCTGTATTATTTTTATTGATGAAATAGATGCTATTGGCCGGGCCCGGGGAAAAAATGTGATGATGAGCAACGACGAAAGAGAAAATACCCTCAACCAATTGCTGGTAGAAATGGATGGCTTCGGCACCGACCTTGGCATAATAATCCTGGCCGCTACCAATCGCCCCGATGTACTCGATAGTGCATTGCTGCGCCCCGGCCGGTTCGACAGGCAAATAACCATTGACCGCCCCGACCTGGTTGGAAGAGAAGCCATTTTTAAAGTACACCTTGCACCTATTAAAGTTTCCCAAACGCTGGATATTCATAAACTGGCCGAACAAACACCCGGCTTTGCCGGTGCAGATATTGCCAATGTATGTAACGAGGCCGCATTAATTGCCGCAAGAAAAAATAAGGAAGCCGTGGACATGAGCGACTTCCAGGATGCTATTGACCGGGTTATTGGCGGGTTGGAAAAAAAGAACAAACTCATCTCACCCGAAGAAAAAGAAATTATTGCCTACCATGAAGCAGGCCACGCCATTTGCGGATGGTTTTTAGAACATGCCTACCCATTATTAAAAGTAACCATCGTACCAAGGGGTACGGCTGCCTTAGGCTATGCCCAATACACACCCAAGGAACAATATCTTTATAATACTGATCAATTATTAGATCAAATATGTATGACGCTGGGCGGAAGGGCAAGTGAAGAAATTTTCTTTGGTAAAATAAGCACAGGCGCCAGCAATGATTTACAGCAAATCACCAAAATTGCGTACAGTATGGTAACCACTTATGGCATGAATGATAAAGTGGGTAACATCAGCTTTTACGATCCGCAACAGGAAAACTATTTTACCAAACCTTACAGTGAAGAAACCGGTAAAATGATTGACGAAGAAGTGAGGAAACTTATTGATGGCGCTTACGAAAAAACCAAGGCTTTACTTACAGAAAAAAAATGGGCTGTAGAAAAACTAGCCAAAGAATTGCTGGTAAAAGAAGTGTTATTTAAAAGCGATGTGGAAACCCTAATAGGCAAGCGTCCATTTGAAGAAAAAAAGCTACTCACCAATGATGATGAATCAACTGTAGCTCCCCAGGATTTAGCAGCGCCGGAAGCGCCACCACAAACCATACCGGAAGAATTGAATAACCCACCGGCTATTTAAACCTTTTGAAATGTCTGCAAGGGAAAATATTTTACAAAAAATTAAACAGGCGCTGGAAAACCCGGTGCCTGTTCCTTATGATATTTCTGACGACACTTCAAACTTATATCCTCGTAATTTAGAAGATGATGCCGTACTTTTTGCACAGGAGTTTACCAAGCTCCAGGGCAAGTTTGCCTATTGCAGCAATGAAGATGATTTATGCCAGCAACTCATCACCCTTTTTGCAGAGCAAGGCTTTACAAAAATTTATTGCAGCGATGAAAAGCTAAAGCCTTTTTTATTACATGCAGGCATTACGCCTTATCATAACCTGGCCGATTGCGACTGCTCCATCACCGGTTGCGAATACCTTGTGGCCCGAACCGGGAGCATGGTATTGAGCGCAAAACAAACCGATGGCCGCACAGCAAGTGTTTACGCACCCGTGCATATTTGCATTGCCTATAACCATCAATTGGTATTTGATATTGAAGATGCTTTAGTGTTTTTAAAAGAAAAATACAAAAACAACCTTCCATCGTTTATCAGTTTTGCCACAGGCCCAAGCCGCACAGCCGATATTGAAAAAACGCTGGTAACCGGCGTTCATGGCCCAAAAGAAGCTTACTGTTTTTTGGTGGAAGAATAACATAGCTTTTAAATTAGCTAAATTAAAGTACTATATTTGTTTTTAGATTTTGTTCATAATTATGAATACATCAAAAACATACAGGATTGTTTTGAGAAAAGAAGCAGAAGGGGCTTATACGGCTATGGTGCCTGCATTGCCCGGATGCATTACCTGGGGTGAAAATATTGACCATGCATTGGCAATGGCAAAAGAAGCCATTGAAGGGTATATTGAAGTATTAAAGGAAGAAGGGGAATCCGTACCGGATGATAATGATACTTTAGAATACTCCCTTCAATTAACTACTTAATATTTGCAAAAACACTTTTTTGTTCCAATTGGAACCAAAAAGTGTTGAAAGCCATTCGAAACAAAACATTTCCTTCTATTTTTGCCAAATGAACACTTCTCCACTTCATTTAATAAGAATACTGGAAGCAAAAGGCTTTTTATTGAAAAGAGTTCGGGGCAGCCATCAAATTTATTTTCATCCAGAATCTAAAAAGACGGTTGTAATACCGATTCATGGAAATAAAGATATACCTACGGGCACTTTTTTAAGTATCATCAAACAGGCCGGCATTAATAAAAACGAAATTTAATTCTCATGCAATCACCTTCCTACCAACTTTTTGTTTACGGCTCGTTAAGGAGCGGTTTTAGAAACCCGGCTTACGATTACCTCACCCAATACTTTCACCTGGTAGGAGAAGCCCTGGTAAGGGGAAGGCTATATGATAATGGCGCATATCCCGTAGCTGTAAATACCAGCGCCGACGAATTTATCACCGGTGAGCTTTATGTAATTAATAATAAAGATGAATTTTCATGGGTGTTAGGCCAGTTAGACGACTACGAAGGGCTGAATACCGAAGCAAACGAAACCCCCTTGTACCGCAGGGAACTTACTGAAGTTTTTATTAACGGGCAGGGCTCTATGGCCTGGGTATATTGGTACAACAAAAGCATCCAAGGCATGAAGCACATCCCCATTGGCGATGTATTAAAATACCTGCAGCAAAAAAACAAACCCTAAAAGCAAATTTTTCAGTTGCTGCAAATTTTCATCGGTAAATTGGCTCAGCGTATTTACTTTTGTACCTAAGCCATTTTCAACACTTGTCTTTGCAAAAAAATATATACTTCCTTTCCGATTTTCACCTGGGCGCACCCGATGCCAAAAACAGCCTTGAAAGGGAAAAGCGCATTTGCCGCTTTTTAGACAGCATAAAAAATTCGGCTTCGGAAATATTTATTGTTGGCGATATGTTTGACTTTTGGTTTGAATACAGCACCGTAGTGCCCAAAGGGTATGTGCGCCTTTTAGGAAAACTGGCCGAACTGACAGACAGTGGCATTGCCATTCATTTTTTTGTGGGCAACCATGATATGTGGATGAAAAATTATTTTCAGCAGGAGCTGAATATACCCGTTTATTTTGAGCCCAAAGAATTTGACTTTAGCGGCAAAAAATTTTACATTGGCCATGGCGATGGGCTTGGCCCCGGCGACAAAGGGTATAAGTTTATAAAGAAAATTTTCAGGAACCCGGTATGCAAATGGATGTTTGGGGTATTGCCACCCTATATGGGTATTGGGCTTGCCAATTATTTAAGCCGCAAAAGCCGCATTAAAACCGGCTCTGTAAATGAAACGTTTCTAGGTGAAGAAAACGAATGGCTGATTATATACTCAAAGGAAATTTTACAAAAACAATATTTTGACTATTTTATTTTTGGCCACAGGCACTTACCCATTGACGTAGTGTTACCCCAAAACAGCCGGTATATTAATTTGGGTGAATGGATAAAATATAACAGTTATGCCGTATTTAATGGTACAACTATTGAACTGCTCTACTTTAAACAATAAAACCTTGAAATCTAATTTTTTTCATGCGGTTTTTTTCCTGATGCTTCTTCAGCACTATTCCTGTGCCCAAAGTATAACCCCGGCAGGTCCTACAAATTCCGGCGCAGCCGATAGTGTTTTACCGGGTAACCTAAAACCCGTAAAATTTATTGCCGGCAACTACAGCATGCTGGAAGTGGACAACCTCAATTTTATTTACCTGCTAAACGAAAGCGGGCAACTCAAAAAATTAAACCCCAATGGGGATTCCCTTTCGGTTTTCAATGATGTAAAAAAATACGGCAACCCCGGTTTAGTGGATGTGAGCAACCCGCTAAAAGTATTGCTGTTTTATAAACCTTATGCCAGCATCGTTTTGCTGGATAAAATGCTAACCCTCAGAAACAGTTTAAACCTGAGAAAAATAAACATTTTTAGCGTAAATGCCATTGCCAATGCTTACGATAATTCAATATGGGTTTTTGATGAACAGGATTTTACTTTAAAAAAAATTTCGGAGCAGGGCCAGGTCATCCAGGAGTCTAATGATATGCGGCTGTTTCCGGGTATTGCGCCGCAAGTGAGCTCCATAACCGACCACAACAACTTTGTTTATCTTTACGATAAAGACAATGGATTTTTCGTATTTGATTACTACGGTACTTTTAAAAACACTTTAGCTTTTAAAAACTGGGGCAATATCAGTTTTTCGGGAAATATCCTTTACGGAACAGAAAATAACCGGCTCCATATTTACCGCATTGACAACCAAAAGGAAACTGTTTTTGAAATGCCGCAACCCTGGAAAGATGGTATAAGCATTAAAGCCATGAACGGGAAACTATATGTGCTGAAAAAGGAAGGCCTGGAGATTTATAATTTATAAGCATGGATTTTTTAAACCAATATTTTCTCGACAATACCATTAAAAGCTACCTGCTGGTGCTGGGCATTATTGTACTGCTGTATTTATTCAAAAAATTTGTATCACAAAGTATTGCCAACATTTTGTACTACCCGGTAAAATTATTTTGGAAAGATATTAACCGTAAACAATTTGTATCGCTGCTTTTAAAACCCCTGGGTTGGTTTATACTGGTATGTGTGGCCCTATTTACCATAAGCCGCTTAAATTATCCGCAATTTTTAGATTTTAAAATATATAAATTTTCCTTTGATAAAATACTGGAGAAAACCGCCGTGCTGATTTTTGTTTTCAGTTTTATCCGGCTGTGTTTATCTATTGTTGATTTCATCAGCCTCATTTTAACTAAAAAAGCCAGCCTTACCTTAAGCCGTTCCGATGATCAGATGGTGGTTTTTTTTCAAAATCTCTTAAAAGCATTTATTATTATCCTGGGCATTTTATTGGCGCTTAAAATTGGGTTTAACCAGGATATTAGTTACCTGCTCACCAGCCTGAGCATAGTGGGTGCAGCCGTTGCCTTATCGGCAAAAGAAAGCCTGGAAAACCTTATTGCTTCCTTTATTATTTTTTTAGACAAACCTTTTTATGTAGGCGATGTTGTAAAAGTGAATGCCATCACCGGCGTGGTGGAAACCATTGGTTTACGCAGCACACGCATCCGCACCACAGATAAAACCCTGGTTACGGTACCCAACAAGCAAATGGTGGACAGCGTAGTGGACAACCTGAGCTTTCGCACCGGCAGAAGGGTAGAAATGAAGCTTGAGCTTTCGGAAAAAACCGTTGCAGAAACCGCCCAAAAACTTACCGGAAAAATTCAAAATTTAATTACGTCACAATTTGCTAATGATATTACCAGCGCTACGGCTTTTATATCCGACTTTAACAAAAACGGTATTACGATTATTGTGGAATACTTTACGCCAAATATCAGCATCCCGGAATTTAATACCCTCAGGCAAAACATCAGCGCAGCCCTAATTCAACTGATCAATGATGAGCAAATTCAATTTGCAGTAAGCTCCAATAGTATTACCATAGTTCCGGGTGGCAACGACAACCTTCCATCAAACAAGCCCATCATTTAAATTTTTAGAAGGTTTTTTTCTTCTTTCATAAATAACTGGAGCGCCTGGGCAATACTAATTACCAGTATGGCCCCAATGGCATTCAGCCATAAAAAAGATACCACATCGGCTTTAAAAATCAGGAGGATAATAATTTCTGAAATTATGGCGGCAATAAATACCGCTTTACCCCCAATCTTTTTGAGCCAAAACGCCACCAGGAAAATACCCAGGATAACGCCATAAAACAAAGAGCCGAGTATATTCACCGCTTCAATTAAGCTGTTGCCAATGGTATTGGCAAACATGGCAATACCGATGCAAAAAATACCCCAGGCCAGGGTGTACCATTTTGATATCTTATAGTCGTTTTCTTCACTGCTGTTTTTTGAAAATCGTTTATGAAAATCTACAATGGTGCATGCAGCAAGGGCATTTATGGCAGCCGCTACGCTTCCCCAGCCGGAAAGAAAGATGATAGCAAATAACAACCCTATTAAACCTACCGGCAAATTCTCTTTTACAAAACTCAGAAATATATAATTGGTATCATTGGCTTCCCGGCCATTTAAAGCCTGTTGAATAACCGATTTATACTGGTTGCGCAATGCCGTTGCTTCATCTATACTCCCGGCTTCAAATGCCTTGGTATATTGCGTTTCCAGCAATTTCAATTGCCCGGCATATACCGTGTTTTCTGCTTCGGTTTTCCGGGTTTCATCAAAATACACCGGCGCTTTGTGAAACAGGTAAAATGAAAATACCAGCACCCCAAGCGTTAAAATAATGTACTGCATAGGAATTTTAACCAACCCGTTTAACAGTAAACCCCGGCGGCTTTCTTTTACATTTTTTGCTGTTATGTATCTTCCTACCTGGCTATGGTCGGTGCCAAAATAACTCAGCGCTAAAAAAAATCCACCAATTAAGCCACTCCAAATATTGTATTTATCTTTCCAGTTAAACCCATTTTCAGAAAATCCCGTGGTAATAATATTCATTTTACCATAGCCGGCTGCCTTATCCAGCGCAGCTTTAAAACCCATCCCTGCCGGCAACATTTGCACAATAATATACCCAATAATAAATAACGAAAGAAAAATGATGATCATTTGCAAGCCCTGGGTGTGGGCTACCGCTTTTGCCCCGCCACTCATGGTATATACCAGTACAAGGCCTCCCATTACAATGTTGGTTAAATAAATATTCCATCCCATCAAGGAGCTTAATACCAGCGATGGGGCATAAATACTTATGCCGGTGCTCAATCCCCGGCTGACTAAAAATAAAAATGAAGTGAGCAGCCGGGTTCTGCCATCAAAGCGTTGTTCCAAAAACTCATAAGCCGTATATACTTTTAATTTGTTAAACACCGGCACAAAAAATACACTAATCACTATCATGGCCAATGGCAGCCCATAATAATACTGCACAAACCGAAGTCCATCGGTATAGGCCTGCCCGGGGCCGGTAAGATAGGTTACGGCGCTGGCTTGCGTACCCATAATACCCAGCAACACCAGGTACCAGGGCGTATTATTATTGTTGAGAAAATACCCCTGCAGGTTTTTTGTAGTATGGCTTTTATAAATCCCATAAGCCATGAGCGCCGTTAAAACAGTAATTAATATAATCCAGTCAATTACACTCATATTTAAAAGCTAGGGCAAAACAATAAATACTTTTAAAGGCTTAAAATAAACGTACCGTTTTTTATTTTTCAGGCTTTGCCAAAAGATTCGCCATAAGGCGATAGGCGCCGGGCACACCTGCAGGTAATTGCCTGAAAAACGACAGGCCGCAATAAATCAGCCGTCCTTTTCCATAATCGGCCGCAATGAGGCTCCCGTCTCCGGGTTTTTCTCCGGGATCGTTCATACTTAAGATGCGTTGATAGCGTTCGTCAGTCTTTTCGGCCTGGTAGGTGCTGCGCTCCTGTACCCACCCGTCAAAATCCAAAGTAGAAATTTTGTTGGGATAATTTAGTAAAGGATGATTCGATTCAAGAAAACGAACCGTGGCAATCTCATCGGTAACCCTTGTTCGACTAATTTCAAACGGGTAAGGAAATAAACGTTGCGTTACTTTACCTATATTATTATTGGTGTTGTACTGCACCAGCAAAACGCCTCCTGCTTTAACATAATTCATCAACGGCTCGTAAACATTATCCATCCAGGCATTAACGTTGTATGCCCTTACACCGGTTACAATGGCATCAAACCTGCGCAGGTTTTCCACGGTAAAATCATTTTCCTGCAAAAAAGTAACCGTGTAACCCATTTGTTCCAAAGCCTGTGGTACTTTATCTCCTGCGCCGGTAATATATCCAATCGCTTTACCTGAAGTTTTAATATCCAGTTTAATAATTTTTACCTGGTCGTAATAATGATAAAAAATATCCGGAATATGATCGTAAGCTATTTTTCTCAATGAATACATTTGATCTTCATAAAGAACAGGAGAAGACAACTTCATACCCAATGTTGTTGTAGAGTTGTTCTGGATTTTATCCGGGTGAATTACATAATTAAAGGTTTTTACAGTGCCTTTGGAAAAATGCATACTGGTATCCATAAAATTTTCCGGCTTGTTGTTAACAAGGGCAGACAAGGTCATTTTCCCACTTAGATCCATATTGGGCTGTACCGTAAGGGTAAGTTTCTTTTGCGCATCCTGGTTATTACGAAGCAATATGAGCGATGGTGAACTGTTGATAAAAACGGGGTAAACAAATTGTGCCGGTTGATATAATTCTCCCTTAACCGGATCGGTATGCTTATACTGGATATTGCGGCTAAAGGTTAAGAGCGTGCCCTTTACCTGCACCTGGAAGAGGGCTTTGAAATTGTCATTCAGGATTTCCGGCAACCCCGTTTTTTGCTGATTTTTTATTTGAAATGCTTCTCCTTCCAGGGGATATTCTATCCAGTAAGGTTGTGAAACCGGTGTTTCCTTTAATATAAATGCAGCGCCTTTTTGAATATTATTAATGTTATTGGATAAATTAGTAAACCGGATGGTTTGCCCAAATACACTCACCTGGGCGCTTTCTACCGGCAGGTTATTTCTATTGTTAAAGGTAACGGTAAAATGCAGGCTGTCGCCAACCACATTTAGCTGGTTGCTCACGGTAGCTTCCAAAAACAAGCCGCTTACCGCATCTATGAGTTCGTCAATTTCTTTAATTTTAAATTGCACAAGGTTATCGTAGCCTTTTACTTTAACGAGTAATTGTTTGAGTTGAATAAGGGCCGGGAGGGACAGGGAAGGCTGTTGTGGGTTGTATGCACTGATTATTTTTTTAATGGCATCCCCATATAGCTTATCCGGTATTCTTAAAGGGCCGGTCTCAATGTTTTCCATAATGTCAGTGGTGGGTTTATCGCCTTTTATGGGAAGAAAAAATTCAAAGGATTCCCCTCTTTGAAGTGTGGCGCCCATTCCCTGGCTCCTATGCTGGCTCCTGCTTTCGGCTGCCATTTCTCCATAGCTTTTACCAAGTAATGGGTTATACATTCCTACATCGGTTTTAAACTGGCCTTCACGGTCAACCGATGAACCACCCCAGTTAAAGCTGTTCCATAATAGCCTTTTGGCCTTCCAGGGCTTAACGCCATAGGAAAACTGTTCCGGGAATTTAGCAGGGTCTGCAGCGGCATCAAAAGCTTCACCGGCAAGTATGGCCGAAGCTGTATGGTGGCCATGGCCCCCTTCGCCTGTTGTTGGAAAACGGGCAATGATCACATCGGGTTGAAGTTTTCGGATGATCCACACTACGTCACTGAGTATTTTATCATGGCCCCATTTCTCCAAAGTTTCTTCAGGGCTTTTGCTATACCCAAAATCATACGCACGGGTAAAATATTGTTCGGCGCCATCAATTCTTCTTGCTGCCAACAGCTCCTGGGTACGAATTAAACCCAACTCAATACCCTGTTCATCGCCAATAAGGTTTTGGCCTCCATCACCCCTTGTTAAACTTAAATAAGCGGTACGCAATTTTCTTTCATTCTCCAAATAAGACAATAAACGGGTGTTTTCATCATCGGGATGTGCGGCAATATATAATACGGTTCCAAAAACTTCCAACTTTTGCAAGCGATGTAAAATTTCAGAAGAGGAATAGGTTTGCAACGGTTGTGCAAACAATGTATTAACCAAAAACAGTAAAACCGGGGTAAAAAAAAGCTTCATGCAAAATTTTTTATGAAATGATAAGGAGGCTTCTTGTGCAAAAAGCTATCCTGCATACATTTTAAGAATGTAAAATATTATAAAATCACCGGGAAAACCCCAATAAAAGGTTATTATTTGCTAAACGAATATTAAAGTTTATCGGTTACCCGATAGCCGCATTTAAATCGTCAATTAAATCATCTGCATCTTCAATACCAATGCTTAGCCGTATTAACCCGTCATTTAAACCGTTTTTGATCCGCTCTTCCCTGGGAATACTTGCATGCGTCATGCTAGCCGGGTGGTTAATGAGGCTTTCCACTCCGCCAAGGCTTTCAGCAAGTGAAAATATTTTTGTTGAGGATAACAGTTTTGTAGCCGCCTCCATGCTTTCATCTTTCAATAAAAAACTTAACATACCACCAAAACCGTTCATTTGTTTTTTGGCCACGGGGTAACCGGGGTTATCTTCAAAACCCGGCCAGTAAACCTTACCCACTTTGGGATGGTTGCTTAACCAATGTGCAATTTTTTCTCCATTCTTACAATGTTGCTTCATGCGCACATGAAGGGTTTTTATGCCCCGTAAAACCAAAAAACAATCAAAGGGGCCTGGTACAGCGCCACAACTTTTTTGAATAAAATAGAGTTGCTCTC
>JAFDZZ010000068.1 GCA_018266715.1 Bacteroidota bacterium | reverse complement strand
CTCGATTACCCGGAAGACAAACTTCAAATATATTTTATAACTGACGGCTCCAACGATAACAGTACCGAGATTATAAGCGCCCACTCCAGGATAAATCTCTTTTTTAAACCGGAGAGAGAGGGAAAAGTGGCCGCCATAAACCGGGTGATGCCGTTTGTTACTACACCAATAGTGGTATTTAGCGATGCCAATACTTTTTTAAACAAAGGCTGCATCCGTGAAATTGTTAAGCATTATAGCAACGAAAAAACCGGCGCTGTGGCCGGAGAAAAAAAAGTGCTTGACCTTAATAAAACGGGAGATGCAGCAAGCGCAGGCGAAGGTCTTTATTGGAAGTACGAATCCTTTTTAAAAAAGCTGGATGCTGAATTTTACAGTGTTGTAGGGGCAGCCGGCGAATTATTTTCCATACGAACCGAACTTTTTGAACCTACGGCAAAGGATGTGCTGCTGGATGATTTTATCATATCCCTTAAAATTTGCCAAAAAGGCTATAGAGTGGCTTACGAGCCCAATGCCTATGCCTCAGAAGCGCCTTCGGATTCCATAAAAGAAGAACAGAAACGAAAAATAAGGATTAGCGCAGGCGGGTTCCAGTCGGTAGTGATGCTTAAAAGCCTGCTCAATATATTTAAATACGGCAGGCTCTCGTTCCAGTATATTTCTCACCGGGTATTAAGATGGGTCGTTTGTCCATTTTTACTGCCGGTGGTATTAATAAGTAACCTTTGGCTGGTGATCACACAAAATGAACCTTTATACAGTATTTTGCTGGCCCTCCAGGTAGGTTTTTACCTTGCAGCCTTGCTCAGTTGGCTGTTTTCGCTCCAAAACATAAAAGTGAAATTGCTGTATGTACCTTACTATTTTGTATTTATGAACCTATGCCTTTACATTGGCTTAAAACGGTTCCTGGCCAAAAAGCAATCCGTGCTTTGGGAAAAGGCCAAAAGAAAATCTTAAGTTTTTTTATATTTTCTTAAAAAAAGTTTTGGAATACAATTTTTTTATATAGTTTTACGGCTCAAAGAGAGTTTTTCCTTCTCTATCCTAAGTCGCAATACCTACAATTACCCTTTCCGTTAACTCCAAAGAACACCTGTAATTTCCTAATATCTATGTATCTATCGCCGGTAGATGAATATAATATTTATCTATAGCAAGGTACCGAAGCGCCGCTACGTCTCCAATTTATCCCCTTGAGAAATGATTATTTGCACATAATGTGTTTTCAACAACAAAAAATCATTACAAGTGGTAAAAAAAGAAATTTTAACAATCGAAAACAATGGACCGGTAGGTTACTTGATTTCTAATGTATTAAAAAAACATTATGCAGTAACCAGGACGTTTTCCTGCGCCGAAGCCATGAAAGAATTGCAGTCTAATAATGAGACTGACTTAATTATTTTAGATATCCCTAACGATAAGTCGGATAACTATAAATTATTACAGCATATATCCACCAGTGCAGTGCTGGGTACTATTCGCACCGTAGTAATTTCAAATTCCGACGATCCGTCATTAAAGCATAAAACTGCCGAACTCGGCGTATCGCTGTTTCTTACCAAACCTTTTGACCCTGTTTACCTTTCCGACAAAGTTCGTGAACTGGTAAATGTATATTCCAATAAAGGAACCCGTAAGAGAAGGATACCATTTAATCTCAACATATTCTAAGAAGAATCAGTTTTTTAATTAACGTCAAACAATGCCGCTAACCTCGGGCTGTTTGGTATTTATTTACTAAATTGCTTATTATGCAAACCACCGCTAAATCACAAGGTTTAGAAGGTAATGAAATGGATTATGCCCCTGCCTTAAATAGATTTTTATTTGTTGGCAGCACAAACAACACTACCTCAAAGGAACTCCTTCAATACTTTCCACAAAGTAAACAGGTAAATGATTTCACGGAAGCCATTGAATGGCTCTCCGGCGAAAATGGTTTTCTTCCCGAACTTATTATTATTGACAGCCCTCTAAATTACAAAGAGCTTATTTCATTTAAAATTTGGCAGGCCAACTGGAAAAAAGCAGGCTATATCCCCATTGTTTATAATGAACTGGCCTTAAAACCGGAGGAACATCATAAATTGTATAAACAGCACCTGGTTGATGACATTGTAAACCTTAAGAAAAATTACGGTATCCTGCCGGATAAAGCCAGGTTTATTACGGGGGTAGCTTTAAAAAAAGACCACGCCCAAAATAAAGAACATCGCCATCATAAAACGCACCCGCTCATGAGAGCGTTTGACATCCTGGTTTCCGGTGCAGCATTAATTTTGTTGTCCCCTCTTTTTTTGATGATTGCAAGCTGTGTAAAACTCGGCTCAAAAGGCCCCGCCATTTACAGCTCTCCAAGAGCCGGGCAGGGTTTTAGGATTTTTAAGTTTTACAAGTTTCGCACCATGGTAGCCGATGCCGACAAAAAAGTTGCAGAACTCGCCGCACAAAATCAATATGCGAATGTTGAAAAAGGGCCTAATTTTTTTAAGGTAAAGGACGATCCACGAATTACAAAATGTGGTAAATTTCTTCGCAACAGCAGTTTAGACGAATTACCCCAATTATTTAATGTATTTATAGGAGATATGAGCATAGTGGGCAACAGGCCCCTGCCTCTTTATGAGGCCGTAAGCCTTACCACCGACGAATGGGCCGAACGCTTTATGGCGCCTGCAGGCATTACCGGGCTTTGGCAGGTTTCCAAAAGAGGCAGCGAAGAAATGAGTACTGCAGAACGTGTTTCCCTGGATATAGACTATGCCCGTACCCGTAGCCTTGGAGGCGACTTTAAGATAATGCTGAAAACCCCCACTGCGCTTTTACAAAAAACGAATGTGTAGATTTGCAGGTAATGAGCGCTTACCCAAATCCCCTGGTTTCCATTATTACCTTAAACTATAATGGCACAGATACCACCTGCAGGTTCCTGGAATCTACCCGCTTGCTTACTCATAAAAATTTTGAGATTTTGGTATGCGACATGAACTCTACCCATGACCCAAGCGCTTTAATCAATAAAGGCAATTACCCCGCCACTACAGTATTGCGAAGCCATGAAAACCTGGGCTTTGCCGGTGGAAATAACTGGGGAATGCGCCAGGCAAAAGGCGAATTTTTTTTTATTGTAAACAATGATACTGAAGTTACGGCCGACCTGCTGGAAAAATTACTGGCCCCATTTTTTTCCGACCCGCAAATTGCCGTGGTATGCCCTAAAATCAAATACTATCATAACCCGGAGTATATTCAATATGCAGGGTTTGCAAAAATGAATATGTTCACCGGCCGCACTTCCACCATTGGTGATAAACAAAAAGACGATGGCCGGTTTGATACCCCGGGATATACTTTTGGCGCACATGGCTGTGCCATGATGGTAAAAAGAGAAGTTGCAGAAAAAACCGGGATGTTCCCGGAAAAATTTTTTCTTTATTATGAAGAATGGGACTGGAGTATGCGCATACGCAATGCCGGTTACAAAATTTTTTATGAACCCTCTGCAGTAATTTATCATAAGGAATCCATGTCAGTAGGTAAAGAAAGCTTATTAAAAGAGTATTATCTTTCCCGTAACCGTATTTTATTCATGCGCAGAAATTGCAGTGGTTTTCAATGGATCGTTTTTTTGCTTTTTTACAGTTGTTTCACTTTTCCAAAAACGGTTTTCACTTATACCTTTTCGGGTAATTTTAAACGATTAAAAACGTATTTAAAAGCGGTAGGGTGGAATTTTACCCATTCTAAAAATTCTACGGTATAATGAAAAAAATTATTGCCATTGAAGCCCAACGGTTGTTTCGTCCCAAAAAGCATGGGATGGAAATAGTGGCATTGGAAATTTTAAATCAACTAAAAAGTGCAGTACCCGGTATTTTCATTTATCACATCTTAGTAAAAGCGGATACCGACGAATGCTTAACCAACGGTAATCACTTTAAGGTAACAGCCTTGCCGGCAAAACCTTACCCCTTTTGGGAGCAATTCACATTGCCCGCATTTGTAAAAAAAATTAAGGCAGATTTATTGCATTGCTGTTCCAATACGGCTCCCTTGTTTTCCAAAATCCCTATGGTGATCACCATACATGATGTGATTTATATGCAACCGGGCGGGTTTAAAGGATCCGCTTATCAAAACTTTGGTAATTTATACCGGAAATGGGTCGTTCCCAAAGCGGCAAAAAAAGCAAAAGCCATTATCACCGTATCGGAATTTGCCAAAAAAGAAATTATTCATACGCTACATCTCCCGGAAGATAAAGTTCATGTGGTCTATAATGGATTACATTCCATGTATAAACCCTGCACGGACGTTCAGGTTTCGGCGGATTTTAGAAAAAAATACCAGCTCCCGGAAAAATATTTATTGCATTTTGGAAATAGCGCTGCCCGAAAAAACACATTAGGAGTTTTAAAAGCATTTTTACATTATTGCCGGCAAAGCGCTCATCCTCTTCCGTTGGTAATATCAGGATGCCAAAAAGAAACCATTGAGGCCATTGCTCAGCGGGAGCATTTGGTTTTACCACAAAACCAAATTATTTATACCGGTTATATGGAGGCCGCTGCATTGCCTTTATTATATGCAAATGCCGTTTTATTCTTATATCCATCTTTAGCCGAAGGCTTTGGACTGCCTTTAATAGAAAGTATGGCTTGCGGCACCCCGGTAATTACCGGCAACAACAGCTCATTGCCCGAAGTGGGTGCTGATGCGGCGTATTTTGTAGATGCATCAAACAGTAACGAAATTTTTTTAGCAATTAACCGTTTACTTACTGATTCCGAATTGTATAACCAGCTTAAGAAAAAAGGCCTGAATAATGCCACCCGTTTCAGTTGGGAAAAAACAGCCCGCCAAACTCTTGAAATTTATAAACGGGTATTGAATATGATATAAATGCTCTTACAATCTTTACATATTATCTGGATTATTTTTCAGTTGGCCGTTGCGCTTATTCTGCTGTTTCCGGTTATCTCTTATTGTTGGTGGCTTCTTATGCCCAAAAACCCGGCAATTAAAAGCCAGCCCATTATTGCACCGGATTACGGCATCATTGTAACGGCGTATAAATATGCCGGCAACCTCCCCAATGTTATCCAATCCCTGCTTCAGCAGCATTATCCGCACTATATGATTTATGTTGTTGCCGATAACTGCGATGCAGAAACCCAATTTCCTGAACATGAAAAACTGGTCATCCTTAGGCCGGATCCCGTTTTAGGCAATCAAATCAAATCTCATTTTTTGGCCATTCAAAGTTTTAAAAGGCCTCATAATATTGTAACAATCATTGATAGCGATAACCTCACCCACCCGGCTTATTTAACCGGGCTCAATAAATGGTTTAACCGGGGGTTTAAGGCAGTACAGGGTGTAAGGGCGGCAAAAAACACCAATACAGAATATGCATCTTTAGATGCCGTTAATGAATTGTATTACCTTTTTTACGACAGGAAAATTTTGTTTGGGATAGGGTCTTCCTGTATGTTATCCGGCTCCGGAATGGCTTTTAGCACTTCGCTTTACAAAGAATGCCTGGAGCATTCCTCCTCTACAGGCGCCGGGTTTGATAAGATACTGCAAAAAGAAATTCTTTTGAGAAAACACCGGATTGCCTTTGCCGAAGATGCTATTGTATATGATGAGAAAACCGCTTCTGCCGATCAGCTGGTTAAACAAAGGGCAAGGTGGATAAATACCTGGTTCCGGTACTCAAAGTTTGGCTTTTTGCTGATGTCAAAAGGCATGGCTCATTTCAACCTAAACCAAGGGTTGTTTGGCTTTGTATTGGTAAGGCCGCCTTTATTTATGTTGCTGCTTCTTAGCCTTGCCATTACGTTGGTTAACCTTTTCATTAACCCCATTTATTCACTAATTTGGGTGATTTGCTTAATGGTTTTTACGATTGGGTTCTTTATAGCATTATCCCATTACGGCGCAGGAAAAAATTTATATAAAGCATTGTGGCATATTCCAAAATTTATTTTTTTACAAATCATTTCCCTGTTTAAGGCAAAAAAAGCCAATGAAATTTCTGTTTCCACTCAACATCAAATACATGAGGAAATAGATACCCTGATAAAATAATGTTGCATGAAGGTTTATTTTAAAAATTTGGATGGTATTCGTTTTATTGCCGCATTGCTGGTAATCTTACAGCATACCTCCGAGTATAAAGTAGATACCCATGCCGGTTTACCCAATACCCTGCTTCACCAGTTTAAAGATTTTGGGGGTTATGGGGTTACCTTATTTTTTGTTTTAAGCGGGTTTCTTATTTTTTACCTGCTTTTTGCTGAGCATGAATTTAAAAAAACCATTAACGTAAAGAGCTTCTATATTCGCCGGGTACTGCGTATTTGGCCGTTATATTTCGGCTTTGGCCTGGTACAGGTTTTGGGTATTGACTGGGCCATGAGGCATCTCGGCAACCCGGTACATACCCCGGTTTTAGAAAATCTTTTCTACCTGTTTACGTTTAGCATTAACCTGCAACTTTTATTTGCAACACTCAATAGGGGTATTATTGAATTATACTGGTCGGTTTGTATAGAAGAGCAATTTTATTTAGTGGCGCCCTGGCTGGTAAAAAAATGGTATAAAAATATCCTTTATATTATTTTAGGAATGATTGCCCTTGCCTTTATTTTTAAATTTTATATGAGATATTTGGATGTAAACCGTGGGGTATCCTTTAACCATAACAATCCTTTATATTTATTTACCCTTTGCCGAATAGATAATTTTGGTATGGGCATTTTAGCCGCTTATATTTATTTCAACAAAAATATTTATGCCAGGGTGGAGTACTATGTAACCAATAAATGGATACAGGTGACGGTTGCGTTGTTTACTCTTTTGTATATGATAAAGTTTATTCCCATGCCACGGTTTGAGCAGGATTATTTTTTTGCCACCACTCCCTCCATTTTATATGCTTACCTGATACTGGCAGCCAGTACAGGAAAATTCTTTGTAAACCTTGAAGTACCCCTTTTAAAATCCTTGGGGAAATATTCTTATGGCATTTATGTTTACCATGCCGTACTCTCTCAATTGGTTCTAATGGTATTTATGAAATTCCTACCGGGCAAAAGCGTTTTCACTTATGATATTATTTTTCCGCTTACCTGCATTGTTGTTACTGCTGTGGTAGCAGGCTTATCTTACGAGCTGTATGAAAAACACTTCATGAAATTAAAGCAGAAGTTTACCATCATTAAAAATCATGAGGTATAACCGTTTATTATTTTTCAAAAACAAACATTGGGTACTCCCCTTTTAAGCCATACTTTTCCGGATTTTTTTCCTCGGCCCGGTAAATTTTTTCCAGCAGTTGTTTTCCCATCAATGCCGAATGTGCATATACTTTCATGAACGGTACACTTATGGATCTCCAGCAGGCCAGCTTAAAGGGCATTGGTAAATGCTGCTTAAAATATTCATAAGGGTGTGCATAAAAATATAGCATCCTGGAAGCCTTTTGTTTGCCGGAAGCTTTAGCAAATAAATTGCGTAAGCGATGGCGGATATACTCTACCCCACGAAAAGGCAGCAATGAAATATTCATCCAGGGAGAATGTTTGTACCAATCATATACCACTACACCTTTGCCGCCTTTTTGTAAAACCCGGTAGAGTTCGGTAATGGCTTTTACCTGTTCATCTTTGGGGATATGATAAATGGTATTGAGGGATACAAATCCTTCTATTTGGCCATCTTTCACCGGGAGGTTGGTCATATCACAAAGCAGGCAAAGCGCTTTATCACCCAGTTTTCGCTTACATTCACTTAGTCCCTGAAAAGACATATCTACACAAATCCGGTACTGGTAGCCCTCGGAATATTGCAGGTAATCGTTGTATTGCAAGGCCCCGGAAGCAGCATCCATCATATATTTCCCCGAAGGGTTCAGGTATCGCTTCACCCGGTTATGACATTTGGTAATATAGTCCTGTGCAAAGGGGCGCAGGTCTTCAAAGATATCTGCATCTTCATAATCTCCTTTATCCGTGGTATGCCATCCCCGGTTATCATAAAAGTCTTTTACCAGTTTTTTATCGTCACTTAAGGTATCTCCAATAATTTTTTCTTTAGCATCCACAACGGCCAGGTCGGGTAATAATAAAACAATTCCGTTTATAATGGGATAGATATACTGGCCGGTATGGGTAATGAGGCCTTCTTTAATTTCTGTATTCATCAATTTTCCATCAGATTGCCAAAGGCTGTTGGCTTTACACTTATTATTCAGGTCATTAATTTCTGCTGTTTCCAGTTTTCGAAGGTCGGCTCCGCTAATGGGGCATTTTAAAATACTTATCCATTCCATTTTTTAAAAAATTTTAATAAAAATACCAATAAACTTTAAGTAAACGGAAATTGTTTATTTATAGTATTCGGATATCCATAACATTAAAAAAGCGGCAAAATGAATTGCCGCTTTTCAACTCGAATGTTTAGTTATGCTTAGTTATTAAAAAAAGGTATCGTTTGCCTTGTGCCATCGGCCTGTATAAGGGTTATATAATAGATGCCCTTTGTTAACCCGGCCGGCCTGCTGATGGTATTTAACCCGGCAACCAGGTTGGCCCTAAATTGTTGTAACACTCTTCCCGTTGCATCCGAAATGGTCATGGATACTGTTGCTTGCCTAAGGCTGTTAATGGAAATATCAATCATTCTTCCGTTGCGTATTACACCGCCAATAATGATGGGTGAACCTTTGAGGCCTTTCATTTTTACCATCAACACTTTGCTGTACTCAAAGCTACCGTCAATGTCCACTATTTTCAGGCGATAATAATTCATATCTGCATTGGGGTTATAATCAATAGCCTGGTAATTTCTAATGTTTGAACCCTGGCCTATTGCAGGTATGTTGTTGGTTAAATTACTGTAATTGGTTCCATCAATACTTCTTTCAACTACAAAATAATCGCTCTTCACTTCTTCCGTTGTTTTCCATTGAATTAAGGCTGTTTTACCATTTTGCATTGCGGTAAAGTCCAGCAAAATAAGCGGAAGCGCACTTTCATCGGGCCGGGTTTGTTTCATCATCCAGGTATAAATATTTTCTCCTCCTTCTGTCCAGGCGGGGTCGTACCAGGTGTTCCAACAGCAATGGCCGCCTACATATTGGGTATAACGTGCAGCGGCTGCTTTACCGTTGTTTAAGGTATCCCTTATAATATCCATAAGACGGTAATCCTGGGTGCCTTCAAAGCCCCACCATTTTCCGCCATTAACGGCATAAGGTTGCATTTTAGGAATGGTATTATCCGGCGGTACGGCGCTCATCACCACCATTGATGCCAGCCTGTTGGTATAGGTAAGGCTGTATCCATCAATATAATTTTGCCAGGCCCAGCCGCCCATTGAAAGACCGGTGCCATTAATTTTTTTAGGGTCTACTCTCCAGCGCAGTAAAATAGAGTCAATCCTGTCATTGATTGAAGCAGGGCTTGGCCAGGTATTTACCGGCTGAATAGAAATCACAATGGGCTTAATCGTTTTTCCATCCACTAAAAATTGCATGGTATGGCCCTGTGCAACAAATTTTGATGGCCCGTAAGTCAGCAATTTGGAAGGGTTGGTTCCACATTCGCCTAAGCCGGGAACAAAAATAATGAGTGGGTAATACTGATTATAGCCATCATTATAATCATCCGGTAAATGCACATATGCATTCCATCCACCAATTGTAGTGAGAAATTGCTGGGCATTTGCCGTTTGAAATAAACTAAAGGATAGTAAAAAAGCTACAACTATGCAGCGTTTACCTAATTTGTAAATAAGGTTCATAACTTGGGTTTTTCAGTGATTAGCTATTTAATAAGGGATTTTTGGCTAAGCAAAAAAGTCCCTATCCGGAAAATATAACTATGCGGAAAAAAAAATATTGTGCTTAAAGGCAAACAATTTGCACAAATAGTGGAAATAGGTGATTGTCAATATCCAATCGGTTAAATATACAACGTAACAATCCGATAAACAGCAGTGAAAATAAAAGTAGAATTACGAAAAAAACTTACGAAATAATAAAAAATTTAATCTTTCTTTTTGTTCTTCCTGGATTTTTTCTTTGGCCCGTTATACAGTTCGTCGGCCTTTTGGATGAGAGATAGATATTCGTTTTGAAGGAAGTTGGAGGTATTGGCGGATTGCAGGGCAACATCATAGATCATTTGCCAACTGGTAGAACCCAGGTATTTTGAATTTCTTAATTGCATACCAAACATGGCAATTGAAGTGGCTAATTTCAATTCGTTATTCAGGCGATTAAAAGTTTCAAAGTTATTGTTTACCGGGTAGCTGAGGTACTCTACATCGGGATTATTACAAAGGCTGTACCGCAATTTTATTAAAGCAATATGCTGGCTATCTGCAAGGGCCTGGTTAGCCGGAATAAGTTCAAACATGGCCAGCGTGCTGCTTCCACTACCAATTTCACCGCCTTCTATATAGCTGGAAGGGTCAGTCACAGCATCCCTGCGGTTGTCGAAACCAATGAGGCGGTATTGCTTAACCCACAAAGGGTTGAATTCAACATTCATCACCACATCATCTGCTACGGCATAAAAGGTTTGGGTAATTTCCTGTACCAGTACTTTTTCCGCCTCCATAATATCATCAATGTAGGCGTAATTGCCATTACCTTTTTTGGCAAGGGTTTGCAGTTTTGAATCTTTAAAATTGCCCATACCCACGCCCAGGCAGGTTAAATACACGCCGGATTGTTTTTGCAAAGTGATGAGTTCTTCTAAAGCTTCTTCCGATTTTTCTCCTACATTAAAATCACCATCTGTAGCCAGTATTACCCGGTTTACGCCATTGGCTATATACGTTTTCCTGGCCAGGTTATAGGCCGCTCTTATGGCCGATTCTCCCGGTGTATCCCCGGAAGCCGTTAATTGTTCAATTGACCTGGCAATGGAATCTTTGTAAATTCCTGATGTGGGTTCAAGCCACACGCCTACCGAGCCGCCATATACTACAATTGAAACCTGGTCTATTGGCCTTAAGTTTCTTACAAAAAGTTGAAAGGCCGCTTTTAAAAGCGGGAGCCGGTTGGGCATATCCATACTGCCGGAAACATCAATTAGAAAAACAAGGTTAGCCGGTGGTATTTTTGACAGATCCAGTTTTCGGGCGCTCACATTTAAAAACAACAACTGTCCATTGGGATTCCATGGGCAGGAACTGAGTTGAGTTTCAATATTAAATAAATCGTTGTTATAGGGTTTATGGTAAAAGAGGTTAAAGTAATTTACCATCTCTTCAATCTTTACAGCATCGGCAGGCACTTTGCTTTGCATATTAATAAACCGGCGAACATTACTGTATGAGGCTTTATTGACGTTTAATGAAAAACTGTTTTTGGGATATTGAAGCGCCGGTACAAAATCATTTTCCACCAGTTTAAAATAGGTTTCATTATCAAAAGCGCTGCTAAAACGGCCTTCATTAGTTTCATTACCTGAAAACGAAATAAGTCTCGGTTTTGATTTATTGCTATTTACCGTACTGGCTTTTAAAACTACGGTTTGCCATTGATTATGGGAAAAAGATTGGCTGGATGTTTCATATCCATCCAGGGTAAACGTAAGCGAGTCGGTGCGTAAAAGGCTTTTGATACCAAAACTTCCCCAAGGTCCGGTTTGATACATAGAACGGGTGCTATGCTGAAAGATTTTTACATTTTGAAGGGTATTGCCTTTATCGTCTTTTACTTCACCCCGCAAATAATACTGGCCTTTTGCTATGCATGCAAAAAGCATTAACAGGCAATATGCAGCGAGGCTTTTCACCCTGGTAAATATTGAAATTTTATAAGTCTAATGCCCAAATGAATAAACTAATCCCCGGTAAGTTGATAAATCTCACCCAGGTTTCTTGCCAGTCCATCGTAATCGAGGCCAAAGCCAATTAAAAATTTATTGGGCACATTAAAGCCCAAATAATCAATTTCCAACTGGTATTTCAGCGCATCCGGTTTATGCAGTAAGGCAGCAATTTTTAATGATGCCGGTTGCTGATCCCTCAATTGAGGCAAAAATTCAAAGAGGGTTTTACCGGTATCCACAATATCTTCAAGAATGATGATATGCCTTCCTTTTAAAGGTTCATCAAGCCCAATGGACGTAATTACATTGCCCGTACTTTTTGTGCCTTTATAAGAAGCCAGTTTAATGAAAGATATTTCGGCCTCTATGGTTAAATATTTAAATAAATCGCTGGCAAACATAAAAGAGCCATTAAGAATGGCTATAAATAACGGACGCTTCCCTTCATAGTCTTTATTTATTTTTTCAGCAATGGATTTTATTTGCCGGGTAATGTCTGCTTCCGTTAAATACGGTGTAAACTGTTTGTCGTGTACTTTAATTACGGGCATTTATTTAGATTTTGTGAGTTCGGAATTAGGATCCGGCTTCAGCCATATTTTTTGTCCCTTTTTAATTTTAGCGGTTTCGGATAAATTATTATACTGCACCAGGTACTGCAATTGAATGCCAAAATTTTGTGATACCTGGTAAAGTGTTTCATCCTGCAACGAGTAATAAAAATGCTTATTGCCCTGTTTCATTTTTTTATCTAAGTAAACCACCTGGTCTTCACTTAATAAGCCATCGGTTTTCCTGTCGTTATACTCCAATAGTTTAACCAGGGGAATATCATTTGCTGTAGCGATGGCCAGCAATGAAGTGCCTTTTTGAGCGAACAGCGCTTTAATGCCATTTACTTTTGATTTGCCGGCGATGAGTTTTGGATTTTTGGGTACTACCGGGTTGGGTTTTACTATTTTTTCCACCACATCAACCACTTTTGCAATGGGTGATTTTTTTTCAGCTTTTGCTTCCGGCTTTATTTCGGGTACAGCTTCGGGTGTGGTTTTTGCGATATCTCCAGGAATGATGTCCACATCGTCATACTGTTGCAAATTATTAGCTTCAATGTACTTGATAAGGATTTTAGGATAATTGGGATTGGTGGCATAGCCGGCTTTTTTTAAACCATAGGCCCAGCCTTTATAATCATTTGCCGGCAATTCAAATAAAAAGGAATACCGGTCGCTTCCTCTCAAAAAATTACTATGGTCGCTATAGCTTTCTTCTGCCGTGGCATATTTTCTAAAACATTCGTTGGGTGCATCATCGGTATGGCTCACGGATGGGCCGGTCCAGGTGCTTTTGCATTTAATACCAAAATGATTGTTGGATCGTTTTACCAAATCACTGGTTCCGGCTTCGGTTTCCAGCAAACCCTGTGCAAGGGTAATTGAGGCAGGGATGCCGCTGCGTTTCATTTCTTTTACGGCAAGGTCTTTGTAGGTTTCAATATAAGCCTGCTGCTGCGGGGTTTGGCCGGTTGAAATATAATACATTAAGCAAAATAAAATTCCAGTTACGAGTTTTTTCATTTAAAAAGATATTTATTTTATTTAAGGTCATATGCAGAATAGGGTAAACTTATCCTGCTATAACATTTACAATTTTCTAATGATCATTAAACCGTCCCTTATGGTAAGCATTACCTGCTGCACCCGGTTGTCTCTTGCCACAAACTCATTAAACGCAGCCATTGCTTTTGCGTTTTTCCCGGTCAATTTTTCTTCCAGTACTTCGCCGTGAAAAAATACATTATCGGCAAGTATAAATCCACCGGGTTTAAGCTGTTGCAAAGTTAACTCGTAATATTGAATATAGCTAACTTTATCAGCATCAATAAATACCAAATCCCAGGCCTCCTTTAATGAAGGAATAATATTCAACGCATTACCACAATGCAATTTTATTTGATGCTCCACTCCTGCTTCTTTAAAATATTGTTCACATAACGCTGCATCGTTTTCTCTTAACTCAATGGTATGTAAAACACCTCCGGGCTGTAGCCCCTTTGCCAGGCACAATGCGCTAAACCCTGTGAAACTGCCTATTTCCAGTATTCTCATGGGTTTTATCATCCTGCTGATCATTTCCAAAAATATACCCTGAACCTGCCCGCTAATCATAACGGAATGTTCATGATTAGCCAGGGTTTCCTGCTCTACTTTATCCCTTAACCCATCCAGCGGCGATGTGAATTTTTCCGCATAGGTTTCGACTAATGGATGAACCAATTGCATGAGATTAATTTGCTTTTTTTGAAATTATTAACAACCCTGCATAGGTAAGCAAACCGTTAATGATCAATAATTCCAATCCAATTTGAAAATCGCCAAATAGATTCTTTTGAAAACTATCGAGCAGGTAACACAGTACGGGAGCCGTAATACAAACCAGTGGAACCCATTTATCCATCACAGTGCGTTTCGTGAACATGCCAAAACCAAATAAGCCCAGTAATGGGCCATACGTGTAGGCGGCCACTTTTAAAATTACACCAATCATGCTGGGATTATTTACCCAATGAAATACCATTACAAAAAACAAGAAAATAAATGCCACTACAAGGTGTACTCGTTGCCTGGTTTTTTTCTTATCGGCTTCCGGCCAGTTTTCCCTGCGCTGCATTCCTAAAATATCTATGCAAAAAGATGAAGTGAGCGCCGTTATGGCCCCATCTGCACTGGGAAACAATGCCGAGATGAGTGCAATAATAAAAATAACAGACACTACATGCGGCATATGATTTAAGGCCAAATAAGGAAACAATTTATCGCCATTAACCTCATGCCCATTGAGCATATATTTCCCGTTTTCCATTACAGCGCCAAGGCTTTCGGAGTAGAGATACAATAAACCACCAAGGAACAAAAACAACAAGATTACCGCCATCATAATTAGAGAAAGGGTTACCATGTTTTTTTGTGAATCTTTTAGCGTACGCACCGAAATATTTTTTTGCATCATTTCCTG
>JAFDZZ010000067.1 GCA_018266715.1 Bacteroidota bacterium | reverse complement strand
AAAGTCAGCGTTGTCTTTATCAGTTTTGCGAAGAACTGATTTGATTTTACTGATTGCATTTTCAATGTTTGTTCGTGTGGTTTTGTCTGCAAACTTGTCGGAGAGAGTTGTGATTAAAATCAAGGCGTTTGCCTCTTCACTTGTCAATGAGATGGGTGGAAGAAAAAACCCTTGAAGAATGGAGTAACCTTTATTAGCTTCAAAGTCTATTGGAACACCAATTTCTCCGAGTGCTTTTAGGTCTCTGTAAACTGTCCGTTCACTAATTTCATACTTGTCGGCTATAAATTTTGCTGTCACAAATTTTCTTGATTGTAACGTGGTCAAAATAGCAACAAGTCTGTCAATTCTGTTCATTGTTTTTGTCTGTCGTCACAGGGTTGCACCTAACACATAAATATACGATACTTCCTCACCCTTTTGAAAAAAAATTAGTGCTGAAAATCAATGTTTTAGTATTATGCATTTTGGATTGTTATTAGTACAATCCGTTTGTGCCCTGCTTTGCAGAGATTTTTTTAAAAGGCTTTCTTCCCGGTTTGTTTTTCATTAAATATAAAAAGGAGCCAGGGCCCCTTTTTCATCCAATCAAACAACCACTTTACTCCATCAACTCATCTCTGCAAAAAACTTGTGGAAATAAGGGATGGTTTCAATGCCTTTGTAAAAATTTTCTACATTGTATTTTTCATTGGGGCTGTGCAGGCCGTCGTTATCCAGCCCAAAGCCCATAAAAATAATTTTAATGCCCAGTTCTTTTTCCAAAGTATAGCAAATGGGTATGCTGCCGCCGCCACGTACCGGTATGGGTGTTTTGCCAAACGTGGTTTCCAAAGCTTTGGAAGCGGCCCGGTAACCCTTGCTGTCTATCGGTGTCATATAGGCTTCGCCGCCATGGTGCTCAAATACATTTACGCTTACGCAGGATGGCGCTATTTTGCGGAAATGGTTCAATAGCAGTTGCGTCATTTTTGCACTCGTTTGGTTGGGTACCAGCCTTGCCGAAATTTTTGCCGTAGCTTTTGCNNAGCTCCAGCGTAGGCCTTATGCCGGTTCTTTCGTAGGTGGTAAAACCTTTTTCGCCCCAAAGTTCTTTTATGCCAATTTCATCTTTATATTCTTTTTCATTAAAAGGCGCTTTGTTAATGAGCTTACGTTCTTCATCCGATACTATGAGTACATCATCATAAAAACCCGGTATGGTAATATGGTTGTTTTCATCGTGGCAGCTTGCAATCATTTTAGATAATACTACAATAGGATTGGCTACGGCGCCGCCATAAGTACCGCTGTGCAAATCCCTGCCCGAGGCCGTTACTTCCACTTCAATATAACTTAACCCTCGTACACCGGTATCCAAAGAAGGGTTTTCCATACTCAGTAAAGAGCTGTCGCTGATTAAGATGACATCGGCTTTTAATAAATTTTTATGTTCGGCAACAAATTTTCCCAAATTGGGCGAGCCGACTTCTTCTTCGCCTTCAATTAAAAATTTAATATTGGTAGAGAGCGATTGGGTTTGGTTGAGGATTTCCAATGCTTTTACATGCATATAAAACTGTCCTTTATCATCNNCGGGCAAAAATTTTACCGTCAATAACGGTAGGTTCAAAGGGCCCGGTTTTCCATTCATTCAAAGGTTCTACGGGCTGCACATCATAATGGCCATAAACCAAAACCGTAGGTTTGGAAGGGTCAATAATTTTTTCGCCATACACCGCCGGGTGCCCGTCAGTAGGCATTACTGCAGCCTTATCGCATCCTGATTTTAGTAAACTGTTTTTTACAGCTTCTGCACAGGTGAGCATATCGGCTTTGTGCTCCGTTTTTGCGCTTACGCTGGGGATGCGCAATAATTCAAATAATTCATTTAAAAACCGGTCGTTATTTTTTTGCTGGTAATCCTTCCATGCTTGCATAAAATGAAAATTTAAGTGATATGAGGGCAGCGAATATACACATTTTTATAAGCGTAATGTCAACAAGTATTTAGCCCCCTTAAAATATTTTTATAATAATTTAACAACCTTTAACGTTAATGCCGTTACATTTGACCTAAGATTGAGTGTCAATTTATCAGCCTTTGTGTAGTTTTATCCAAACAATTTTTTTTAGGATATTAGTATGCAAAGGCTGAGTCTATTTTAGCCGCTGCGCTTTTTTTGAAAAATTACAAAAAGCCCCAAAAGAATATAAACCAGGCATAGCGCTACTATGGCCCATTTGGTTACCGAAGTATAAAATGTGAGTGCGGTTATTTTCGCCGAAATCCTCCCGGTAAGGCTCAGCAGCATGCCCAGGTTTTCTAACCCATCCATTAAGCCGGCAAATAAGGCGGCAATGCTTAAAAACGTCCCTGTTTTTTGCAAAAATGATGCAGGCCGCATTTTTTGGCCCACCCAACGGCAACAGCTAAAGAATAAAACTGCATAAAATAGTATAAATACAAAATCCCTTGCCGTATGTATTTCTGCAACCGGTATTAAATTATGTTTTTCCCATGCATCCACCACCTGCCGGGTTGCCGGGTCGGTTGAGGCAAACTCAAGATTTAAAATACCTAAAGGCGTGCTTTTGGTTTTTAAAGGCTTGCCGGTAATTTGCAATAGCACGGCCATAAATAATGTGCCGGCAAGTACTACAGGAAAAAAAAGTTTATTCATCAGGCTTTATCAAATCGGCTTTGCACATAATCCCAGTTTACCAGGTTCCACCATCCGTCAATATAATCGGAGCGCTTGTTTTGATATTTTAGGTAATAAGCATGTTCCCATACATCAATACCCAGTAAGGGGAAACCATGAATGTCGCTTACATCCATCAGGGGATTATCCTGGTTGGGAGTGCTGCCTATGTGAAGTTTTTTGGCGCCATCAGTATAAAGCCAGGCCCAGCCGCTGCCAAAGCGGGTTTTACCTGCATCGGAAAATTTTGATTTAAAATTGGCAAAGCTTCCAAATTCGGTTTCAATGGCCTGGAGCAAATTGCCCGTAGGTTTATTATCGGCCGTTTTGGGGCGCATGCATTTCCAAAACAATTCATGGTTATAATGCCCGCCGGCATTATTACGCATTTTAGTGCTGTATTTTGAAACCTTTGAAAGGAGGTTTTCCAGGCTGGTGCCGGCGGCTACATTTTCCTCCTTTACGGCTTCATTTAAATTTTTGGCATAACCTGCTGCATGTTTGGTATAATGTATTTCCATGGTTTGTGCATCAATAATATTTTCCAATGCATTGTAGGCATAGGGTAGTGGCGTTTGGCTAAACCCGGTGGCAAAGTTGCCGGAAGTGGATTTTTTTGCGCTACTGCAGGATGCAGCAAGTGAAGATATGCCGGCAATACCCACAGAAACCGCTATGGAGCCCTTTAATGTGTCGGCAATAAATTTTCTTCTGCTTTTTATTTGTGTTTCCATCTTTATAAAATTTAAACGGTTATAGGTTCTTGTTTATCTTTTGAACGTACTTTTTTTAGTTTACTAAACAGGCGGTAATAAAATTCTTTATTAAAAAGCTGGGAGTCGTGCATGGCCTTATAGGTTAAAAAACAGCCTACCGGTGTAAGTACAATTATAGAAAGCCACATACCCGCCTCCGGAGCCATTAGGCCTTCTTTTACAAATTTTTCGCCAAACATATTCAGCAAATGAAAAATAAGAAAGAAGATAATGGCCACTACCAGCGGCATGCCCATGCCGCCTTTGCGAATGATGGAACCCAGCGGTGCGCCAATAAAAAATAATATGATACAAGCCAGCGAAAAAGAAAATTTGCGGTGCATTTCAATTTTGCTGAACCGGGTATCCGACCGGGTAAGCTTCAGTTCTTCCATCCCGTTTTCTACCGTGGATTTTAAACGGTCCAGTACCGTGCCGGCAGAAATAGCCAATGCAGCATTTAAGGAATCCGGTATGCGGTAAGCGGGTAGGATGGCTGCTGCTTTCCAAATACTATCCGGCAGTTGTACGTAATGAAAATAGGAAGCAATATTTTTTTGCAAATCCGCCTGGTTTTTTTCCTCCCTTTTGTGCGCCGAATCAATATTATTACTCAGTTGCCTTACGCTTAGCATTTTGTGGCTGTTTTTAAAAAGGCTGTCGCTGGTGTTTTGTTTTTTTAATACACTCAGGTCAAAAAGCTTTTTAAATTCCTTGAAATTAATCCGTACGAAATCGGTAGCCGTATCGTAATAATTACCCTGCTCCTGGTAACGGCAGCCGTTTTTTAAATTAAATTCCAAAAAGTTTTCATCGGCAGAAATTTTCATCTCACCCTGTTCGGCGGTAATGCAGTTGTCCTGCAGCCTGCCCTCCTGCTCATAAATTAAAATATTGTGTATGCTTTTTCCATCGGCATCCTTTTTACCCACTTTAATAGCATATTTGGGGATGTAGGTAAAAAACATCCCTTCCTTTAAATCAAAAGCCGGCTTTTTATAATAAATATCATTGTACAAGGTCACAAATTTAAGATTGGCATAAGGGATCACATTGTTGGCAAAAAGAAAGGATACAAAAGAAAAAATAACGGCTAAAAACATAATGGGCCGCATAAAACGCAATAAGGAAATGCCCGATGATTTTATGGCTACCAGTTCAAAACTTTCACCCAGGTTGCCAAACGTCATAATGGATGAAATTAAAATGGCAATAGGCAAAGCGAGGGCAAAAAGCGAGGCGCTGGCATACCAGATAAATTGCATAATGGTAATAAAATCCAGTCCTTTACCTACAAGGTCGTCAATATACTTCCATAAAATTTGCATCATCAATACAAATAATGCAATGAAAAAGGTAACAATAAACGGTCCTAAAAAAGATTTTAGGATGAGGATGTCTAATTTTTTTATCATCAATGCGTAAGGCTTAATTTTACTTTCTTTTAATTTGTAAAATGGAGCCTTCGGCAAATTTACTACTTTCTGAGTCGGAACTGGCCAATGTGCAGGATGCCGGCTGGATTTTGACAAAACATTTAATCATGGAAAAAGCGGCAGCCCTGCTGCGCAGCCAGGTAAATGAAATCAATTCCCGGTTTGGTTTTTTAATAAATAAGGAGGCCTTTAAAGCGCTCACCTCAAGCTGGCCCAAAATATCCAGGGGCGAAAATTATTTGCAGTTACCCTACCTCATCCTGGATCACCCGGCCATATTTGATAAAAACAACATTTTTGCGTTGCGTACTTTTTTTTGGTGGGGCAATTTTTTTAGCATTAACCTGCATCTTAGCGGAACCTATAAAAAAACTTTTGAGCCTATACTGGCCTCAAATGTAAAAAACCATAAAAACCTTTATTACTGTATTAGCGAAGATGAATGGCAACACCATTTTGAAACCGGCAACTTTAAAAAAATACCTGCCTCTTTCAATAGCGCCGATTTTTACGAAAGAAAATTTATTAAGCTGGCGTTTAAATACCCCTTAAAAAGCTGGAATACTATGCCACAATTGCTGCAAAAAGGTTATGCGGCTATGGCCGGATTACTGCAAGAAGGAAATTAATTGCCGATGCGGTGAAAAAGGTCTTTCACCTGGTATTCCCAAAGCTGGCTTTGGTCTTTTACATCTTTTTTATCGGCAAAATCTTTTATCACCAAAATGGTTTGGTTGGTTACTTCGGATTTGTTTATGGATAATTCAAAAAATTCGTCTTTAGCCATATGGTCCCATTGAAAGCGAACAAATTTATCCTGCTCCTGGTCTAAGAGTTTGGCTTTATCTTCCGTACCGTTCCAGTTAAAGGTAAAAATGCCGTCCCGTTCATTCACTTCATCGGCAAACCACTCCTGCAAGCCCGATGGCGACCGTAAAAATTCATAAAGAATAGCAGGTGAACAGCGAACAGGATATTCTAATGTATATTGAACTTTTTTACTCATCCCTAAATATTAAATATCAGATTTGATGGATGCAATAATACCAAATAATTGAAAGTGGCAAAATTTTTGTCAACTTATTTTAAGATTATTTCCTAAAAGGCGCCGGGCCGGCTTTTACTTTCCTAATTTTTTTTACGATATATATCATAAAAGGGGATATGTTTCGTTATAACTCTCAGTAATGCCATAAAACGGGGCAACCCCCTGGCCAAAATTTATTTGCTATGAGTATGCGCCAATTAAAAATCACCAAATCCATCACCAACAGGGAGAGCCAAAGCCTGGAAAAATATTTACAGGAAATTGGCAAGGTGGAGCTTATTACACCCGAAGAAGAAGTGCGCCTTGCGGCTTTAATTAAAAAAGGAGACCAGGTAGCGCTGGACAGGCTTAC
>JAFDZZ010000066.1 GCA_018266715.1 Bacteroidota bacterium | reverse complement strand
TTCCCGAATAGGGTCTTGTCGTTACAATAATTTTTGTGCCATTATAAAGTTCAATTGATTGAATAATCCCCTTTTTCAGTTTTGAATGTGTTAATACTTCCGTTTTCAGCTTATCCCTGAATGGCTTCCACCAAGAATCGTTCGTTAAAACAATGCAGAACTTGGGTTTGATTTCTTCAATTTCATTTTTTATTAATTCTATTGAAATCTTTTTTTGCCACGAACATTCTTCCTCGTTTGGATTTTTTCCTTCGGCAGGAGCAATCTTGTAAAGATTAGACCATACCAATTTTCTTGACCAGTCCCAACTGTCTTCATCAAGCTCATAATAACTACAAATGAGTTTGTAAGTGACATTCCAGAAAAATGACCTGAATGTTGAATAAGGCATTGGCGGATAGAATTTTTTGTCAGCTTCTGTCGTAACAAACTTCCTATAATAACTTTCTTCCCAATAAACATTTACCCAATCCAGAGGAGTATGATTTTTTCCTTTGTAATATTTGTTTGAGTTATCAATCGCTTTTTTGAGAAGTTGTTTTTTGTTAAGTTTTAATGATGAATTAAAAACAGGATCCCATCCTTTAACGGCTTGTCCATAAATGAGGAATTCAGGTTTATCGTCTTTCGGTATCCCGAATGATGGATAAAAGATGGCATATTTTTTGTTCTTATTGGCTTTCTTCTTAAATTCCTCAACGTTCTTTATAAATAGCTCATCATAGTCAAAAGAAAGAGAGTCTATTACTGTATAATTATTTTTCACCTTATGATTGGTTTTAATTACATATTGTTTCATGTGTCAATGTATTACTTTACTTTAAATCCTATTTGTGTTCTTGAAAACTGATTACTTAGCATTTCTTCTTTGCAAAAGTCTACTAGCGTTTTTACGTTTACTTTGTTGCCGTAAATAATTTCATTGATTTCATTTTTACGGACAATATTATCAATTTGCCCACCTGAAAAATCAAACTGTGAAGCCAACAACTCACAATCTTCATCTGGCAACTGAGGCATTTTGGATTTCCAAATTTGTGATTTGGCTTTAACACCTGGTTTTTGAAATTCAATTTTGAACAAGAAACGTCTTTCAAATGCTGTATCCATATTGGTTGCCAGGTTTGTTGTGGCAATTAAAATGCCTTCAAAGTTTTCGATTTCTTCAAGCAAAATATTTTGAATTCTATTTTCTGTGTCGCTCACGTTTGAAGTATTGGCTTCTTTGCGTTTAGCAATTATTGCATCGGCTTCATTGAAAAATAAAATTGGCGTAAGGCTTTGTTTTTTTGCATAGGATTTATAATCCTTGAAAACCTGTTTGATTATTTTTTCACTTTCGCCAAACCACATTGAACGTGATGCACTAATATCAACCTTCATTATTTCACGGTTTGTGGCTTTAGCAATTTGCAACACAGTTTCAGTTTTTCCTGTGCCGGGTGCGCCGTGTAATAATGCTGTTACGCCTTTCGGTAAGGCTTTTTGAACTAAACGTTCTTGCGTGGTTCTTAAATTATCTTCTTCCAACAGTGTTTGCAATAATTCCAATTGATGTGCTTCGTTATCACTATATATTAGTTTACGAAAAGGCACGTTACCGGGCAGAATTACATTTTCTTTTTTCTTCTTGTCTAAATCTTTGTTGAATAATTTAATGTCGCATTCAGTTAGTAGGTCAAATGCTTTTTCTGTGAGTTTCATTTTTGTATCATCAAAAAATGAAGCTTCTACTATTTCTAACCAATCTTCCTTAATCAGGTTGTTTTCTTTGGATAAAAACCTTTGAATTTGGGTAAATCTTTCGTTTGGTTTGTCGTAAATTACTTTGAAAGTACGTTCAATCCAAGGACTTTTATCGCCATCAAGAAACTTCCATACAACGTATAAAAATAGATATTTTTCTTCAATAGATATTCCAAAAAATCTTGTTTTCTCAAGAAGGTGAAAATGTGTGTTTTCGTCCAATATGCTTTGAGTTTGCTCAAATAATTCACTAGTTGTTATTTCTTCGTCATCTCGTTGCTGGCCTAACTCATATAGTTTTTCGAGCAAAGTAAATATGTCTTCATATTTCACAATATCAATCAATATTTCGGGTATAGGTTCACTTTTAAATATTTTTTCAGTGACTAATTCGTTTATGCAAAACTCTTCGTCCGCTCCTTTAAGTTTTATGTTTCTATGTCTTTTACTTTTATTGTTTTTGCGTAACAAACGTTTTTCATATAATTCAACAAAGTCATCGCTGTATTCAAGAATTTTCATAGGATTACATTCAAAGTATGAATTCAAATCATCTAAATCAACTTTTCGCCCTTTATAATTTAATGTAAATATAATAGATACAAAAAGAGCTTGTGTCTTTGTAATGTGAAAGTATTCGGCAAGAAATGAAAGTTCTTTGTCGGTCAGTTCAAATAAAGAATTATTTAGTTTACTGTCCTTTGCCAAGCTATATACCAAAGCAATGTTGCTTAAGACTTCTTGTTTAAGTGTTGCGTTTGCCATATTGATAGTGTTTTTAACTTCCGCTTCAAAATTATCCTGGTAAAACGCCAAACTGTGTCGCTCTATTAAAGTTTTTTTTAAATTCAGTATTTAACAATTATAGGTGATGGTAGGGCTTGGATGTTAGCATTTTTTGCTCTTGACAAAATCGGCATTGTGACAGGGGTTTGTTTGTCTTGCCATATGCTAAAGATGGCGTGGGGTCGGGTGGCAAAGTCATGTTAGTTTGAACTTAAGTAGGATGCTTGTTTAGGGCGACATTTAAAGGTTTGGGTATTACCAAATGGCGGATTATTGGTACTAAAGTTCAATAGAATTATCTCAAAGCTTCGGGATTGAACTTTGCACAAACCAGCCAGCCGACAGGTATCCAGTTTAAGCCTTTCAGCACCATTATTGGCAATACCTTGTAAGCGGTAGTTTTATTCATTCGTTTTCAAGTCTTTGAACATTATGTAAGTGTCCACAAGCCCTAAGTCCTTGTGTCGAAAGCCGTTTGGCGTTCTCCCGATGATGTCAAACCCAAATTTCTGCCACAATTTAACCGCACCTTCGTTTGTGCTCACTACGATGTTGAATTGAATGCCTAAATAGCCCTTGTCTTTTGCGAAGTTGATTGAGTGTTCACAAAGTAGTTTGCCTGTTCCACGTCCGTGATGTTTTGGGTTTACCATATAACTGCAATTAGCAATATGGCTACCCAAGTCAATTTGGTTTGGTTTGATAATGTATGTTCCTAAAATTTCGTCATCATCCACCGCAACAAATGTGTCCATATAGTCGGCAAACCAATGTTTATGCAAATTGTCTTTTGGAGTGTTTGGGTCAAAAACATAAGGGTCGCCTGTTGCGATAACATTTTTAAAAATATCCCATACTTTATCGTAGTCCTTCTGTATGTCAGCTCGTCTTATTTCCATGGTCGTTTCCTGTGTCTTTTTATAGCAGAACTTTGCTTGTAGGTACTCTGTCTAAAATTACCGCTAATGTAGCACTTAACGAAATCCCTGACAGAGGGCGATGCGATGCGAGCTTGCTCGCCTACGCAGGGGAACACGCAAGACCGGGTGCCCGATTTCGTCAGCCCCTATGTTTTGTGCATCCAATTATTTTATATGGTAGGAAGCCCAAATCGTAAAAGTCGTGCAAGATTTCATTAGTACCTCCAATATTACCTGATTTGCAAATTACTAAACCAATGGAATACCCAATATACCCTCCAATTTTTGTATCGTTTTGCAATTTGAAATCTTGGTCTAATGTCGCTTTTTATAGTTTTCCTTTTAACAGAAGTTTGATAGTTTGTTCCATTTGTGGCGTAGGCAAGCCGGTTGTTTAGCGTTTGGCAGGTACGCCATTAAAGTTGGATCTTTGGCCATTGGTATGGGCGTTTCGCAAGAAATATTTTATTGTTAATTTTTAACATTCAAAAATAAATTCAAAATTTTGGTACAAGCTTTGATTGTTTGGATACATATTATTTCTTGCATTAAAAATTTAAAAAAATGGCAAAAGGATTATTTTTTTTGCTCTTCGCAGCAATGAGTTCTTCTTCATTTATGAGTTGCCAGGGCACGGATAGATCATCTGCAGCATCCGAAACGGTTGATACGGTTGTTAATCAAAACCCTACTTTGGTGCAGCAAGATTCAGCGGTATTGAGTGATGATTCGGCCACTGTAAAAACAGCAGTAGGAGTAAAAGATGAAGAGCAGGCTGCAAAAGAGCAAGTGAAAAAGGAAGCTCAAAAATTGAAGGAAGATTCAATGAAAAGTAAACAATAAGATTCTATACTGCAATTGTAATTTTTCTCACTTTGCACAGATTTAAGTTTGCTTCAATCCCCGGTTTTAAACCGGCATGAAAAAAGTTTTTCCTATTTCTTTTGCCGGATATGTCTCCCATGAGGCCAGGTAAACACCCACTTAGCCAGTTCAAGTGATCTATTCAGCCGACTGCTTAATGCAGTATAAATTACCAGGTAGCATCGGGATTAATAGGAATTTGTTTTATTGAAAACCGTTTAGGATTAATTATAGTTGTGCATTTGCAATGCTCAATCTCCAGTAATACCGATGCAAGGCTCAATGGCATCAAATGATTTTTGGGAATACTTGCTTCAGAGGGACACTTGTACAAGAGGAATAAAAAACAATAAAAAGGAGGGCACACTAATTATTTAATGATATAATTCAGTACGTATTTATAAACGAAACTACTGCCAATTTTTATTTGTAATCAAAAATAATAGTAAAACCAGCAGCAAGAACACCGGCAAGCTCATCAAAGCTAAGGACAGCTTAAGGTAACCGTTATAGTGTAGCAAAATAGCTCCCACTATTAAACCCAAAAGCAACAATGCAGGAATTAATAAACTCCTGTTTGAACTGACTGCAAATGTTTCGTAAAGACATACCACAAGGGCAATGATATTTATCGAACATAATATCCAAAAAAGAATTTTCATTTGTTTGAACAAAGCTTTGAATGAATGGATCGGTATATATAATTTAAGAATTGACTACCAGCCACCACCACCACCGCCGCCACCGCCACCCCCGGAGGAACCGCCACCACTACTGCCTGATGATGACGGTGCTGTAGAGGCCGCAGCTATGGATTGGGAAAACGAAGAGCCCAGTGCACCTGAAAACGCAGAAGGCGAAAGGTTTGTGCCGGAGTACCAGGAACTGTGATACTGCGTAGAGGAATCGATTGCCGATTCCTTCATCCTATTGCTGAATTTCTCACCCCATATTTTTTCTACCCCCAGCACCATAGCATAAGGCAAAAACTTTTCAAAAATTTCAGGAGTCATTTTGGGCGAATTAAAAAATTGCATTTGGGCTTCTTCGGCCGCCCCCAGGTACATGCCAAATCCTTTGATCTCTGTTTGCAGCTTTAACTTCTCCGGGCTGGGTTTACGGATGAAGTAAATATAAAACATGATGGAAGCGGCCCCAAACAATAATAAAATGGCAAGCGCCAGCTGGTTGTTCTGTAAGTAATTCTCCTTACCCTGCAGTACATGATAGGTAAGATAAAGCAGGATGCCAATTTCCAGGGAAGCAATTAAACCCAACAAAACTCTATACCTGGCGCTTAAGAATCCAAGTATAAATGAAAGGGTAAATAATACGCCAATGCCAACAAACGCAAATACGAAAAGGGGAACACTCCGGTCAACTATTGTGGCATCAAAAAAGGCAACAATCAATATGGCAGCCACCAAAACCAGGGTAGGAAGAATTAATAATTTTCTGTTGTTCCCTTTAGAAATAAAACGTCCATAGGCACTTTTGATGGATGAAGAATAACTGGTTACCGCTTTCCCAATTTGTGGCTGATAACTGCCGGTTAAAATCAGTTCATCCGAATCTTCAAATAGTTTTTCTAGCAATGCCTTTTCTTCTAAGGGTAGTGATGTATCTGATTTTTTCAGCCTGGTGAGGCTATACTTTGTTTTGTCAATTAAGCCAAACAAAATGCTATCCCTGGTTTCATTGATTTTGAGATAGCCCTTCACCGCCAGGTTCACAATGGATGCTGTAACAAGCTCCTTCTTGTAATATTGATTGTTTACATACCCAAGTATAGCCGGCGAAATATTATTGGGCGATTCAAATAATGGATAAACAGTAGGGGCCTGCGGGTCTCTGCCGTATTTCAACCAGGTGAAAATGTAATAGATCAGCAATAACAAAACAATTGCGCCGGCAAAAAAGAGCAAGCCCATTTTCTGCCAGTACCCGGGAGGTGCCGGAGGTTTAATCACATTTTTATTGAAGCCAACAGCAATGGTCAACCCTTCGTTTGGGTTTAATCGGGTGGCAAGCCACATTATTTCATTATCCGACAATTGCTTTGAGGTACAATCCGAGTTGCCGGAACCAGCGTACCCGGTATAACAGGATTGTTGGATTATCCTGGCTGTATCGGGCAAGTGAACCGTTGCACTCACACTATCTATTGCAAAACTCCAGTCGGTGCCGGTTACATTCCAGTATAGCTCATCAAAATTATCAAAGAACCCAACCGCATTGGCCGTTTTATATTTTATTTCATATTCATAAATACCGGGTTCTAATTGGGTATCCTCCTCGCCGATATAAATGACTTTATTGTCATTCTCAGATTTTGTATGGTAAGGAGATTCTTTTGAATTTTGTGTAATAGCAACCACCTCGTAAGACATATCCTTCAGCGGATTGGATTTCGACCTGTTTTCTGGCAATACCCTGTAGATTCCTCTTTTTATATTGATACCATTTGCAACTACTTTAATCCGTTCCGAAACCAACAATTCATTCTCGCTACTCAGTTTCAAATCAACATGGTAAGATAAAATTCTTTCTGCCTGTGCAATACTGACATGAGTATGAAACATTGCCCACAAAAAAATAGTAACCCCAATAAAAATCCGCTGCGGTATGCTTAGAATCATCTCGGGCTTGAGTTGCATGGCTTAGAATTTTACGGAAGGTACATTGCGTTCGCTTTCATTATTCAATTCAAACGAATCCCATTTTTTAAACCGGAACATATTGGCCACAATATTGCTGGGGAAGCTTTCAATGGCAATATTGTTATCTCTTACCGTACCATTGTAATACCTCCTGGCTTTTTCAATATCTGATTCTACTGCCGACAACCCCTGCTGCAGAGCCAGGAAATTAGTATTGGCCTTCAGGTCGGGATATTGTTCTGCAACGGCAAAAAGATTCATCATGGCTTTAGACATGCCTATTTCTGCCTCTTGTTGTTCTTTCACTGTTTTGGCGTTTGCCGATTGTGTTCTTGCCTGTATAACGCTGTCGAGTGTTTCCCGCTCATGTGTGGCATAACCTTTTACGATCTCTACCAGGTTGGGTATCAAATCATTTCTCTTTTTAAGCATTACATCTATGCTGCTCCATCCTTCTATCACTTTGTTTTTGAGGGAAACCAGCTTATTGTAAATGCCAATGAGGAAAAAGGCAACAACTGCCACTATACCGATTATTACTAAAAGTGCTGTCATTGTTTGTAATTTTAAAGTGATAAAGAATTAAAAAAGAAAGGCTTTCGTAAATGTACAAATATTTCATGGAAACGGCTCTCCTCATCGGTGCAAGTGTTCATCGAAGCCGGCCACTGCTGCCTTTTAATTGCCTAAATTCATAGGGGTAAATAAAACGGAAATTTAGGAAGCCATTCATACGGTCTTTCCCCAAAGCTAGTTCATACTTTCGAAATTAATTATGGCTTCTGTAACGCTTCATCCACCAACGCTTTTAATTCCATATATTTTTTAATCCTGTCGTTTCTCTTAAGGTTAAAGGTAAATAACAAAGCCGCATAGCCCTTTGCATTATCCATCCAGGGAAAGCTTCCAAAAAGCCCCGGGCTGCTTACGGCCGGGTTTTCCGTATTTACAGGGGCCATTATCCATTCCCCAAGGCCATAGCCCCAGTTTAAAGAGCCTGCCGGTGAATCTTTAACCATTTTACCCGCAGTAAAGCTTTGTTGCATTAGCGCTACAGATTGACGGCTTAATACTTCAACACCTCTAAAATTCCCCTTGTTTAAAATCATCACTAAAAAATTCATATAATCATTGGCTGTACTTCTTGCTCCGCCGGCAGGTAATGCAATTTTTTTATTTCCCCAATCGGTATTTTTCATGTTGCATTTTTGAGTTATTCTTTGCTGAAATAATTGTTGAAAGGTTTTACTGCCTATTTTTTCTACAATAGCCGCAGCAATTTGCAACCCAACGCTGCTGTAGTGAAATAGCGTACCATGGGCCGCTTCCATAGGCATTTTGGCAATTGCTTCCATCACTTCATCAGTGTTTTCTGCCGATGTAAATTCCTTATTCC
>JAFDZZ010000065.1 GCA_018266715.1 Bacteroidota bacterium | reverse complement strand
ATTTTTTAAAAATGAAAATGCCGGTAACGGAACATAACATTCAGCCTTATGGCCTGCTCCATGGAGGCGCCTGTTGTGCACTTGCTGAAACCATTGGAAGCGTTGGGTCGTTCCTGGTAATTGATCATACCCGTTTTTTTTGTGTGGGTATGGAAATTAATGCCAATCACATACACCCGGTACGAAACGGCTATGTAACAGCAACCGCCACTCCGCTGCACCTTGGTAAAAGCACCCACGTGTGGGATATTAAAATGGTAAATGATGAAGGTAAATTAATTTGCGTAAGCAGGCATACGGTTGCAATAGTAAACCATCATAAAATAAAGTAGTAAACTCGTTTTTATTTGAAACTTCCCGAAGATTTTTTACTATCCTTAATTAACTGCACAGGCTTTGATGAAGAAGGCTTTATAGCCGCACATGAATCGGGTGAGCCCGTTACGGCTATTCGAATTAATAACCAAAAAATACAGGCACAGCAACTCGATTTTACTTTAAAGGAACAGGTACCCTGGAACAAGGATGGTTTTTATCTTGCCGAAAGGCCCTCTTTTACTTTAGACCCTTTTTTTCATGCCGGTGCCTATTATGTACAGGATGCCAGCAGTATGTTTTTGGCTGAAGCATTGAAGCAAACCTGTAACCTTAATGAAAACTTAACCCTACTGGATTTATGTGCAGCGCCGGGTGGAAAATCTACCTTAATTCAATCTTTAATATCTGCTGGCAGCCTGTTGGTAAGTAATGAAGTGATTAAATCAAGGGTGCATATCCTTACAGAGAATATAACCAAATGGGGGGCAGCCAATGTAGTGGTAACACAAAACGATGCCTCGGATTTTAATGCACTAAAAAGTTTTTTTGATGTGATCGTTGTGGATGCTCCCTGCAGCGGCAGCGGCCTTTTTAGAAAAGATGAAAACGCATTACAGGAATGGAGCCCGGAGGCCGTTAGTTTTTGCCAGCAACGGCAACAACGGGTCCTGGCAGAAGTATTGCCTTCCTTAAAACAAAACGGGGTTTTAATTTATTCAACCTGCTCTTTTTCCGAAGAAGAAAATGAACAGGTTGCCCTTTGGCTCGTACAGCAAAAAAACTTGGAAACTGTGCCGCTTGATGTGCAACCGCAATGGAATATTGTAGCCTCAAAAGCGGCTGACGGTACAGCTTTGGGCTATCGTTTTTATCCCAACAAACTCAAAGGAGAGGGATTTTTTTTAGCAGTATTCCGCAAAAAAGAAGAGGATGCTGCAATTAAAATTCAACCCGGTAATTTATTTTCGCCGGTATCCAAAAATGATTTGCAGGTGCTGCAACAATTTATTCAATCCAAGAGTGATTTGCTGTTTTATAATTTCAAAAACAACTTATTTGCTTTTCCGCAAAGCCGTTTTACAACATTGCATTTGCTGCAAAGTTTTCTCTATTTGAAAAAAGCCGGCGTACAGTTGGGTACGGTTGTACGTAACGAATTTTTACCCCATCATGAACTGGCATTAGCCACAGCTATGGTACCCCTGTTTCCCCATGTAGAGCTCGACAAAAATGCTGCACTTGATTATTTGCGTAAGAAAGATTTTGGGTTCGTACCTGCTGTAAAAGGTTGGGCGTTGATAAAATACCGGTCATTGGTTTTGGGATTTATAAAAGGGTTACCTGGCAGGGTGAATAATTATTATCCTAAAGAATGGCGCATTCTTAACAAATAAGCCCATTTTTTTAACGCTATTTTTTTTGCATCTTTGTAACCACTAATTATTTAAAATGAAGAAAATAATTATTTTGTTGATTATGGCCTGGCCTTTATGCAGCATGGCTCAAAAAACCCATACTGTTGCGGCTAAAGAAACTCTTTTTTCCATAGGCCGGTTATATAATGTTCATCCCCGTGCACTGGCAGAGTACAACCATATTCCTTTTGATAAAGGCCTCAGCCTGGGCCAGGTTTTAAAAATTCCATCTTCTGCAGCGCCCATGCCGCAAACGGTTGCAACAGCACCGGAAAAGCCGGTTGAACCTGTAAAAACAGCTCCAACGTTCGAAGAAAAAAAGAAAGAAATAGTTGCCAAACAACCTTTAGGTGCATCCCCGGTTTTTTATGTGGTGCAACCCAAAGAAGGGTTATATGGAATAAGCAAAAAGTTCAACACATCCATTGAAAATATTAAAAAATGGAACAACCTTTCCGGTGAAAATTTAACGATTGGCGAAAAATTGATTGTTGGGTTTGAAGAAAAAAATTCTGTAGCTGAAACACCCATTGCTGCAGTAAAAAATAATAAACCTGTAACGGCTGAGCCAGAAGAAATAAAACAAGCCGAACCCATAACCCAGGTTAAACCTGAACCTGTTCAACCCACCAAAAAAATTGAACCGAATACTGGTTTTTTCTCGTTAAAATATGAGGAACAGGCCCGTAAAAAAGATATAAAATCCCAAAATGGTATCGCCGGCACATTTAAAAGCACCAGTGGCTGGGAAGACGGAAAATATTATTGCCTTTATAATACCGCACCAGCAGGATCCATTGTTAAAATCACTTCGGCACAAACGCAAAAAACCATTTACGCCAAAGTGCTGGACGTAATCCCCGAGATGAAGCAAAATGATGACTTAACTATTATAGTGAGCAATGCCGCTGCGGCGAGCCTGGGAGACGGGGAAACCAACTTTAATTGTTCCATTCAATATTAATATAAAATGAAAAAATTTATTTTCTCAGTTTGTTTTGTTGCCAGTTCATTTATTTTATTAGCCCAGGATATACCGGCGGCATTAAAAAATGATTTTACCATAGAAAAAGCCAACCCGGCAACAGCCGTAAAAAACCAGGGGCAAACGGGTACCTGCTGGTCGTTTTCCACCACATCATTGCTGGAGAGCCAATTGCTGAAAAATAGCAATAGCGCTATAAACCTCAGCGAAATGTTTACCGTAAGAAATATTTATTTAGATAAAGCCACTAATTATATCATGAGGCAGGGAGCCGCTCAACTGGGCGAAGGCGGCCTTGGGCACAATGTAATTGAAGCGATTTCAAAATATGGCGCTGTACCCGAAGAAGCCTATAGCGGCCTGCTGGCAAACCAACAGGAGTATGACCATAGCAAGCTGGTGGGAGAATTAAAAACCTACCTGGATAGTATTTTAAAACATAAACCCCTTGCACCCCAATGGCAAAATGGCGTTGAACAAATTTTGGATAAGAACATGGGACCAGCCCCTGCAAAGTTTGACTTTGAAGGCAAGGAATACACACCCAAAACTTTTGCCAGCGAAGTACTAAAGTTTAAAGCTTCCGATTATGTAAACCTTACTTCATTTATTCACAAACCTTTTTACGAACCGTTTATTATAGATATACCCGATAATTTCAGCAACGGAAGTTATTATAATATTCCCATGGAAGAATTGATTAAAGTAACTAAAGAAGCCATTCATAACGGTTATACCGTATTGTGGGATGCTGATGTAAGTAATACCGGGTTCAGGCAAAAAAAAGGACTGGCTTTATACATTGACCCGGTTAAAAAAGTGGCAGCAGATTCATTTAAAGCCGATATGCCGGAAGCAGATTGGAACCCATCTATCCGCCAACGGTTATTTGAAAACCTTACCACGCAAGACGATCACCTGATGCATATTACCGGTATGGTGAAAACAAAAGAAGGCAAAGAATTGTTTACGGTAAAAAATTCCTGGGGAAATATTGGTCCTTATAATGGATTCATTGAAGTTTCTGAGCCCTACTTTGCCATCAATACCATCAGCCTGGTAATACCCAGGGCTGCATTAAGTAAAGAATTTTTGGCAAAGCTGAAGCTAAAATAAATGCCCTAAAAGCAGGTTCTTTTTAATAGAATTAAATTTTATTTTGGGTTTTTATTATTGAACTCTTCCAGGGTCATCCTGGGAAGATCAGGAATTCTTAAAATAAAATTACCCCCCGTTATACTCATCAGCGTATAAGAAACTTCATTCCGGGCATGTATGATATCAAATACCAGGCCGGGAAACCCATCATACATGGAAGGGCCATAGGGGTCTTTAAAGTCTTTGGAAATTACTGCAAATACCGTATCGCCGGGGGTATTAACGGCATACCCTTTTTCACATACAAAACCGGCCTTCAGTACACTGTCGGTTTCCAAAATAAAGTTATAAACAGTAGGGGTTTTCTTTATAAGGAAAAATTTATCCTCTTCTTTTGCTCTTGCCCTGTACCAATATGTGTTGCTGTTTTTTTCAAAATAGAAACATTTTGTTTTCAAAAATGTTTTTTCAAGGTTAAGGGTATCCTCTGGATGCGTCCGGGTAAAAATGGGCTTTTCTTCTAAGCTCCAAAATGAAATATTTATACTGTCATTAAAAATGATATGGTTATAATGGTTTTTTAATGGGCCTTTTTCTATTTCCACATTGGTGCCATTTCTCAATTCGTACCTGACCCAGACAGGAGTTGGGATTTCGTTTTTATAAATAACATAATAACCATTTTGAGAAAAAATGAAATTGGAATAAAAAAAACTCAGGCAGAATAAAATGATCCGTTTCATAGCAATAAATTTAAGAAAACTATTATAGCCAACTTCTGTTGTTTTTAGAAAGTAGAAGGAATGAAAAAACTTCCAGTATGGCTTTAATAGCATTAATATTTTATGATAATTCCCGGCCTGCCCGGATAATAATTTTTATTTTTCCAGTATTTATCCTGGTACTCAGTTTTTGTCATTTGCGGAACATCAGGAATACTGATATGATAATTTCCTCCTGTAATGGTTAATAACGATATGTACTGGTGATGTAAAGGCTGGTACATTTCAATAATAAGCCCAGGGAAACAGTTAAAAGCAAACGGGCCGTAGTTGTTTTTAAAATCTGTGCAAATTATTGCAAATACCGTATCTCCATGTGGCATTATTGCATAGCCTTTTTTGCAGTTCATGCCCAAAATTTGAACAGGGTCTTTTTCAGCAACAAAGTTGAAGGTTTTAGGAGTGTATTCCACTAAAATTGGTTTTTTTCTTCTATGCGTAGTGCTATAATATAACCAACTCTCCTGTAATTTATCATAGTAGTAATCGCCATGAAATGGCTTGCTTCCAAATTGTGTTTCGCCATCACTATATCTTTTCTTTTTTGGCCGTTCTGTTTCGAGGATGCTATAAGCAAATGAATCATTAAAAACTAATGTCCTATAAAACTCTTTTGCAGGAAGGGTAGCAAAAACAGAATCACCATTTATGGTTATTGGAAAATTGGAACTAAAAGCTTTTCTTTCAATTTTATAGGTTACAATATAACTTTCCTGTGCAAATAAGAAAAGAGTTAATATTAATAAAGTACAGGTGAATAGTGCGGCTTTCATTTTGAGAAATTAGTTTAAAAAAATTCAAATTCTTATTCAAAACGGTATCCCCTTAAAAATTCATCAATCTTCATTTTCTTTTTACCCTCAAGTTGCAGTTCCAAAACATGGATAGAACCATTGCTGCAGGCAAATTGTAAATAATTTTTTTTGTCGGTTTGCCAGTGCCCGGGAGCAATTTGCGGTGGGGTAAGATTTTTGTCGGCCGAATAAATTTTTAATTTTTTATTATTGAACAAAGTAAAGGCAGCAGGGTAGGGCGATAATCCCCGGATTAAATTAAACACTTCTTCCACCGGTTTATTAAAATCTATTTTGCAGGTTTCTGTGAAAATTTTGGGAGCATGTTTGAGCTGTTGTTCATCTGCTATATTTTGCGGCTTTGATTGAAGGGTGCCGTTGGCCATTTCCTGTACGGTTTGCAGCAGCACAGCAGCGCCAATTTCTTTCATTTTATCATGCAGGGTTCCTGCGTTATCCGATTCGGTAATTGGAAAGCGCTCTTGCATTAAAATATTGCCTGTATCAATTTGCTGCTGTAATAAAAAGGTAGTAACACCGGTTTCTTTTTCTCCGTTTATTATGGCCCAGTTTATAGGCGCTGCGCCACGGTATTGTGGTAGCAGGCTTCCATGCAGGTTTATTGTACCCATGGGGGGCATACCCCACACCACTTCGGGCAACATGCGAAAAGCTACTACAATTTGTAAATCAGCGTTAAGCTTTTTAAGCTCAGTAATGAAGCCGGGATTTTTTAATTTCTCCGGCTGCAGGATGTTTAGGCCTTTACTTAAAGCATATTGTTTTACGGCGCTTTGTTGAAGCGCCATGCCCCGGCCTGCCGGTTTATCGGGGGCCGTAATTACCGCAACAATAGTGCAGCCTGCATTTACCAAAGCATTTAATGAGGTAACAGCAAACTCAGGCGTACCCATAAAAATAATTCTTAAGTTTTTGAATGAAGGCATACCACAAAGTTAATTGGCTAAAATAAAAAAGCGGCAGAAAAACTACCGCTATTAACATCATTAAATTAAACCGTTATGGGAAAATGCCTAACTCAGCATAACTGGTTGCCACTTTATTTATGGCATTTACATAGGCTGCCGTTCTCATATCGGGAATGGCCGGGTTACTTTGCCATATTTCCATAATTTCACGGGTCGCCGAAATCATGGTTTCTTCCAACCCGCTATGTACCAGGTCAACCTCTTCGGGGCCATGCATAATAAACTTACGTTCTTTTTCGCTTACTTTTTTATCGGTAAGCGTTTCCATGGTGGAAAGAATATGGGAGTTTTGGTTTTCGGTAAATCTTTTTTCCATACGGCCATAGCGCACATGGCTAAGGTTTTTCAGCCATTCAAAATAACTTACTGTTACACCACCGGCATTGAGGTACATATCCGGAATACAAAGGATCCCTTTTTTGGCAAAAACATCATCTGCTTCGGGTGTGCAGGGGCCATTAGCGGCTTCTGCCACAATCTTTGCTTTTACCCTTGGGGCATTTTCGCCATTAATCACATTTTCTAAAGCAGCGGGCACTAAAATATCGCATTCCAATTCCAACGCATCCGTATTTTTTGCAAGGTTTGTAGCGCCGGGAAAATTAAGAATAGAACCGGTTTTTTTACGGTGTTGAAAAACCTCGTCTTCATTTAGCCCTTTTTCATTATAAATAGCGCCTTCATATTCTGCAAGGCCCACCACAATGGCTCCACCTTCTCTAAAGAATTTGGCCGAGTGGTATCCTACATTACCCAATCCCTGTACCACAACTTTTTTTCCTTCGATGCCTGCAGTTAAACCCAGCCTTTTCATTACCTCTTCCATATTGCATACTTCCCGTGTACCAAAAAATACACCAAGGCCGGTAGCTTCTTTTCTTCCCCTTACCCCACCTTGAGTAACGGGTTTGCCGGTTACACATCCCGCAGCATCTATTTCGCCCGGTTTTAATGAGGCATAGGTATCTACAATCCAGGCCATTTCCCGTTCGCCGGTACCGTAATCCGGTGCAGGCACATCTATGCCCGGGCCAATAAAATTTTTCTTTACCAGTTCTGCTGTATAACGGCGGGTAATTTTTTCCAGTTCATAAGTTGAATAATTTCTTGGGTTGATTTTTATACCCCCTTTTCCACCACCAAAGGGAACGTTTACAATAGCGCATTTATACGTCATTAAAGCACTTAAAGCCATTACTTCATCCTGGTTTACTTCATCACTAAAACGGATACCGCCTTTACAGGGAGATTTATGCTGGCTGTGTTGTACACGGTAGGCTTCAATTACTTCAATAGTTCCATCATCTCTTTTGATGGGGAAACGCATCCTGTACACACTGTTACAGGCTTTAATTTGTTCTAAAATACCTAAATCCCATTTGGTAAATTTTGCAGCTTTGTCAAAACTTTTTTCTACGCTTTGAAAAAAACTGTACTGTTGTGTACTCATATGATTTATTTTTTGGTGTGAAAAGGGCCTGAGCCCTGCAAGCATTATATATTGATCGGGTAAAGTTAAAAAGGTTTTAGACGTTTGGGTTTAAGCATTTTTTTCCAGTTTACTTATTTTCCGGTCTATTCGCCATACATATAAAAACAGCCCAATAAGAATAACCAGGCATACGGTAACCACCACATAAATTTTTCCGTTGCTGCGCATTACATCGGCCATTTCGGGCTGATTTTGTGCAAACGAGCTAAAGGCTAAAGCGCAAATCATTAACAGTGTAAAGCAAATCCTTTGCAGGTACCTGCCAAAATATTTATTCATGTAATAACGATTTTTCTTTCATTAATTCAAGGCGAATTTTTAATGTACTGATCCAAACGCCTAATAAAGTCCAGCCAATAATTGCGGGGTAAAAAACCATCCTCAGCCTGCTGTCAATATCTTTATAATTCAAGGCGGGGTTTCCGCTATCGCTACCGGGAGCACCGGGGTGCAGGCTGCCTACCAGGCGGGGTATGATCCAAATACTGGGAAACAACATGGCAAAGGCAAAAATATTGTACACGGCGCTTACCCTGGCCCGTTTATCCATATCAATAAAAGAACCCCTAAGTACAAAATAAGCGCCATATATTAAAACAGCTATGGCAGCGCCAATAAGTTTTGGCTCTTTTAAAACGGCGCCCAGGCTTTGGCCCTGGTCGGTAACCCAGGTATAATTGGCCCAAATAGCGCCTGTGGCATAACCTAAAAGCCCAAATAATACCCCAACGGATGCATAATTTTTTGCATAAATATCATAGCGGTAATCATTTTTGCCCAGGTATTTAATGCTATAAATGATACTTAAAGTAAAAAGTACCATCATGCCCATCCACATACACACATGAAAATACAGGTTGCGGATGGTTTCATTTAATATAAATAAACGGGGAACATCGGCTAAAAAACCGGCAATAATTGTATAAACAAGTAAAAGAAATGATAATATTTTCCACCAACTTTTACGCACCCTGGTAACTACTTTTGTAGATTGAGCCGCAAAGTTAGGGTAAGGCTTGTTATAAAACCTTCTTTTTTAAATTTTTAGAAGGGAAATACCGGGATTGATTTATTTTTTAATCTCTTAGAAAAATTAATGGAAATACCTTACCTTTGCCGCCCCAAATAGTTCTTTACGAATATTTTTATTGGGAGTTCCGTAAAAAATATATCGGAACGTTAACACCAAATTTTTAAAACATGGCAAAAGAAATTACCGGTTTTGTCAAGCTCCAATGTAAAGGAGGACAAGCCAATCCAGCGCCGCCAATTGGCCCGGCACTCGGCTCTAAAGGTATTAATATCATGGAGTTTTGCAAGCAGTTTAATGCTCGCACCCAGGATAAACAAGGAAAAGTGCTTCCTGTATTAATTACCGTTTATGCCGACAAATCATTTGAATTTATTATTAAAACCCCACCCGCTGCCGTACAGCTGATGGAAGCTGCAAAAGTTCAAAAAGGCAGTAAAGAACCCAATCGTGCTAAAGTGGGTAAAGTAACCTGGGCACAGGTAGAAGCCATTGCAAAAGATAAAATGGCCGACCTCAACGCCTTTACGGTAGAAAGCGCCATGAGCATGGTGGCCGGTACTGCACGCAGTATGGGTTTAACTGTAGAGGGCCAGGCTCCCTGGGATAAAAATTAATCATCAACCTGTTTGTAATAAAGCAAACTTTTAAAATCTTTTACAATGATCTCTAAAAAAAGAAAAATAGCCAATGCTAAGGTTGATGCCAACAAAGCCTACACGCTAAGTGAAGCCTCATCTTTAGTTAAAGAAGTAAACACCACCAAATTTGATAGTTCCATCGACCTGCACGTTAAGTTGGGCGTAGATCCCAAAAAAGCCGACCAGGCCATTCGTGGAACCGTTTCATTACCACATGGTACCGGTAAAACCAAAAAAGTATTGGTATTATGTACGCCCGATAAAGAAGCCGAAGCAAAATCTGCCGGCGCCGATTTTGTGGGCCTCGATGAATTTATAACCAAAATTGAAGGTGGCTGGACGGATATTGACGTTATTGTGGCCACTCCATCCGTAATGCCTAAAATTGGTAAATTAGGTAAAGTGCTGGGCCCCCGTAACTTAATGCCCAATCCTAAAACAGGAACGGTTACCAATGATGTAGCTGCAGCCGTAAATGATCTTAAGGGCGGTAAAATAGCATTTAAGGTAGATAAAGTGGGTATCATCCACGCATCCGTGGGCAGGGTAAGTTTTGCTCCCGAAAAAATTGCCGAAAACTGCCAGGAGTTTATCAATGCTATTATTAAATTAAAACCGGCTACGTCAAAAGGCACTTACCTTAAAGGCGTAAGTATGGCCAGCACCATGAGCCCGGGCATTATGATTGACACAAAATCTGTTCAAAACTAAACCAAGCGTAAGCTAAAGGTTATAAAATATTTGTTATGACAAAGCAGGAAAAAAACGAAGTAATCGAAGTGCTTAAAGGCAAGTTTGCCCAGTACAACAACTTCTATGTTACCGATACCGAAAGCCTTACCGTAGAACAGGTAAGCCAGTTACGTAAACATTGCTTTAACCAGCAGGTAGAAATTAAAGTGGCCAAAAACACTTTAATTAAAAAAGCGTTGGAAAGTATAGATGCGGAAAAATATGCCGGCGTTTATGACTCCCTGCATAAAGTAACGGCTTTAATGTTCAGTGAAAACCCCAAAAACCCGGCTGTTATCATCAGCAGTTTTCGTAAAGAAAGCAATGGTGAAAAACCGGTGCTCAAAGCGGCTTTCATTAACGGGGATGTATTTGTAGGCGACAATCAACTGAAAGCGCTTACTCAAATTAAATCTAAAAACGAACTCATTGGTGAAATTATCGGCTTGTTGCAATCGCCCATACAACGTGTTATTGGAGCTTTGCAAAATAAACCCGAAGCAGCAACCGCAGAGTAAATTTTTAAACATATACCTGGCTGACGGTACAACTAAAAGGCAAAACAATTTTTTTAAACCATCCTCCGGATCCGAAAAATTTTGGGTGTGAAGGAGGAAAAAATTTAATTTAAAATGGCAGACGTAAAAGCATTAGCAGAAAGCCTGGTAGGCTTAACCGTAAAAGAAGTTCAGGAATTAGCTGAAGTGTTAAAAGCCGATTACGGCATTGAACCCGCTGCAGCAGCAGTAGTGGTAAGCGCCGGTGGCGATGGTGGCGGAGCCGCAGCAGCTGAAGAAAAAACAGCGTTCAACGTAGTGTTGAAAAGCGGTGGTGCAAACAAACTGGCCGTAGTTAAAATTGTAAAAGATTTAACCGGTCTTGGATTGAAAGAAGCAAAAGACCTGGTAGATGGCGCTCCAAAAACCATTAAAGAAGGCGTGGACAAAGCTACAGCAGAAGAAATGAAAGCTAAATTAACTGAAGCTGGCGCTGAAGTTGAAATAGCCTAATTCATCAACCTTTTATTTTTTAAAGCCGTTTCGAGTTTTTCGAAACGGCTTTTTACTTTAAAGCAGTGCATTACCTAATGAAATACTCCACAATTTAGGAATACGATTATGGGAGACAGGCCCATTGATATTCAAACCATTTACCGCTTATCTATTTAGTCCATTAAAATAATTTAATTAATAATTTTTCCCATATATTGTGTACCAACTTTTAAAATATTAATTAGATGCCATGAAAAAATTTATGATCTCCTCCTTCCTGGTATGCGGCATATCAGCCGTTGCGGTGGCGCAGCAAATAGATGCAGGGCTATTTCGTTTCCCCGATGTTTCTAAAACACAAATTGTATTTACTTACGCAAATGATATTTGGATATTGCCCAAAAATGGCGGTACGGCACAAAAACTCAGCTCGCCTGCAGGCCTAGAAGTATTTCCAAAATTTTCACCGGATGGAAAAACGGTGGCATTTAGCGCCAACTACGATGGCAATAATGAAATTTATACCATTCCTGTAACAGGCGGTGTACCCGACAGGCTTACTTTTCATGGGTTTACCGAAAGAGTGGTGGATTGGACGCCCGATGGTAAAAATGTGCTTTTTGCTTCGGGGCGGGAAAGTGGAAGAAACCGCTTTAGCCAGTTTTATACAATACCCGCTAAAAAAGGGCCGGCCAAAAAACTGCCTTTTGCTTATGCCGAGTTTGGGTCTTATTCACCCGATGGAAATAAAATAGCGCTGGTATTTGTATCCCAGGCTTTTAGAAACTGGAAACGTTACCGGGGCGGCTGGAAAGCCAATATTCATATTTATGATTTTGTAAAAAATACCTCAAAAAATATTTCGGGTAAAGAAGTTGCCGGCAGTGAATTTCCAATGTGGAATGGCGACTACATCTACTTTATTTCCGATCGGGGAACTGAACAACGCATGAACCTTTGGCGCTACTCCATTACCACCGAAAAATTAGAACAACTCACCCAATTTAAAGATTACGATATTCATTTTCCATCGGCAGGACCCGATGATATTGTGTTTGAGCAAGGCGGAAAACTATACTTGTTTTCATTTGCCACGCAAAAATATCAAACCGTACCGGTAAGCCTGGTAATGGACAAATCCGAAATGAAACCCAAAACGATTTCTGCAGATAAATATGTGCAACATTATGCCATTAGCCCGGATGGCAACCGGGTATTGGTAGAAGCCCGTGGCGACATTTTTTCGCTGCCCGCCGAAAACGGGTTTGTAAAAAATATTACCCAAAGCTCCGGTATTGCCGAAAGGTACCCGGCCTGGTCGCCGGATGGACAGAGCATAGCTTATTGGAGCGATGAGGGAGGGGAATATAATTTGTGGATTAAAAACCGTGACCTTGCCCCTAAGAAAATTACCAACTTCAGTTCGGGCTTTAATTATAATTTATACTGGTCGCCCAATAGTAAAATGCTGGCCTTTATTGATAAGGCCATGAAGATAAAATACTGCGATATCAGTACCGGGAAAATCTATGACGTGGATAAGGCGCTAAATTTTTTACAGGATGGCTGTGAATCGTTTACCGTAAGCTGGTCGCCGGACAGCCGCTGGATGGCCTATACCAGGGATTTAAGTAACTACCATAAAGCCGCTTTTATTTACGATACCAAAAACAATAGTGCAAAGCAGGTAACCAGCGGTTATTATAACATTGGCGATGTGGTTTTTGATGATGAAGGAAAATATTTACTGCTTACCACCAATCAATCCTTTAATCCTTATTACAGCGATATTGATAATTCCTTTGTATATGGCAATTCCACTTTATTAGCTGCAGTTACCTTATCAAAATCCGAAAAGTCAATCCTGTACACACAAAATGACACGGTGGCAATAGACGTTAAGGAGCAAAAAGAAGAAAAAACAAAGAGTGAAAATGATTCTAAAAAGAAAGATAAAACAAAAGCCAAAGGCAGTGATACTGCAAAAGATAATGACAAAGCGGTAACCATTGATTTTGACGGGTTGGAAGCCAGGATGGTTATTTTACCCATAGAGCCGGGAAATTATACCAACCTCTCTGCGGTGAAAGATAAAATCATTTTCCAAAAATATCCCAACCTGGGCAGCGCTGATGATGCCAAACCCTCCTTAAAATATTATGATATTGAAGACCGGAAAGAAAAAAATATTTCTGAGAATATTGACAATTATAAACTGAGTGCAAACGGGGAAAAAATATTGGTAAAAAGAGGCAACAGTTATGCCGTAATAAAATCGTCGGAAAATCAAAAGCTGGAAAAAATGATCCGCTTAAATGAAATGGAAATGAACGTGGACCCGGCAGCCGAATGGAAAGAAATTTTTACCGATGCCTGGCGAATCGAAAGGGATTATTTTTATGACCCCAACATGCATGGCGTAAACTGGAACCAGGTAAGGGAGCGTTATGAAAATATGCTTAAAGATGCCGTAACCCGTGAAGAAGTGGATTTTATTATTGGCGAAATGATTGGAGAACTGAATGCATCCCATACTTACCATGGCGGAGGAGATTTTGAAAGATCGTCTATGAAACCCATGGGCTATCTTGGGATTGACTGGGAAGCGGAAGGTAATTTTTATAAAGTAAAAAAAATCATTCGTGGAGCAAGTTGGGATGCCTCATTAAAATCTCCTTTGGATGAGCCGGGAATAGGTATCAAAGAAGGGGATTATATTTTAGCCGTAAATGGAATGCCCATTACCACAGAAAATGAACCTTATGCCAATTTCCAGGGATTAAATAAAAAAGCGGTTGAATTAACCTACAATTCCACACCCGATTTTAAAACCGCAAAAACAGTAGTGGTAGAAACCATGGACAATGAATATCCATTACGTTATAAGGCCTGGGTGGAAGACAATAGAAAATATGTAGAGCAGGCCACGAATGGAGAAGTGGGATACATTTATGTGCAAAGCACCGGAACAGACGGGCAGGAAGATTTGCTGAGGCAATTAAATGCCCAATGGGATAAAAAAGCTTTAATTATTGATGAACGATTTAACAGCGGCGGGCAAATACCCGACAGGTTTATAGAGCAACTGAACCGTACACCGTTGGCTTACTGGGCAACAAGAGATGGCCAACCCTGGCCCTGGCCGCCATTTGCACATTTTGGCCCCAAAGTAATGCTCATTAATGGCTGGAGCGGCTCTGGCGGTGATGCCTTTCCGGATTTTTTCAAAAAGAAAAATTTAGGGCCGCTTATTGGTACCCGTACCTGGGGCGGGCTAATAGGCATAAGCGGAGTGCCAACTTTAATTGATGGCGGCGGCATTACAGCGCCTACGTTTAGAATGTATAACCAGGATGGTACCTGGTTTAGAGAAGGCCACGGCGTTGACCCCGATATTGAAGTGGACGAAAACCTTGCCGAAATGGCTAAAGGAAAAGACGTTCAATTAGACAGGGCAATTTTGGAAATTAAAAATGCTTTAAAAACTAAAGGTTATACAGCGCCGCAAATACCTTCGTACGAAAAAAGAAATTAGGGATTATATTTTAAATAGGTAAAGCCGGGAATGTTCATCCGGCTTTTTTTATCTTTAGCCTGAAAATGGCTATTATTATGAGCATCCCCATGCTAACTGGCGAACTTAAGTTTCCCCCGGTATCACAAACAAGTTCCGATGGTATTTTAGCAATGGGTGGTGATGTTACTCCACAAAGAATATTGCTGGCTTACCGGCAAGGCATATTTCCCTGGTATGAAGAAAATATGCCCGTTTACTGGTACTATCCCAATCCCAGGTTTGTGCTTTTTCCTCAAAAGCTTCGAATGAGTAAAACCGTTACATCACTCATCAAAAAAAAGAGTTTTGAAATTACGATGAATCAAAACTTTACTTCGGTTATTGAAAATTGCAAAAATCTTGAAAGGCGCAATCAATTAGGCACATGGATCACCAACGACCTGATGAATACCTTTGTACAATTGCATAAAATGGGTGTGGCTCATAGTGTGGAAGTGTGGCAAAGGGATGAACTTGTTGGCGGGCTTTATGGAATTAAGATGGGCAGGGTTTTTTTTGGAGAAAGCATGTTTAGCATTGTAAGCAATGCATCACGCTTTGGATTTGTAAAATATGTACAACTACTACAAAGCGAAGGAATTCAAATGATAGACTGCCAGGTTTATACCGATTATCTTGCCAGTATGGGAGCAGAATTAGTGCCTGCAGAAAAATTTACAGAGTTTATTCATACCTTAATAAAGCAGTAAATAGGCATTATGTGCAATTTTTATGGCCATAAAGTAACCAAAATGGATTTTATACAGTTGCAGGATATTGAACTGCAACTGGGCACTTATGCTGCAATGCAGCACTTGCAGGAACTCATTAGCGGCTTTGCCTATGGCAATGCCCCGGTGATACGAAAGAATGAGCAAGGCGGGCTTGAAGTAGTTTCCATGCATTGGGAGTTTATACCCTTTTGGATAAAAACAATGGACGCAGTGCATAATGCCCGTAAGCAGGGCATTCCCTGGCTCAATGCAACATCAGAAAAATTGCTGGAAAGCAAAATGTTCAGGAATGCAGCCTTAAACAGGAGGTGCCTGGTACCAGCTTCTCATTTTTTTGAATGGCGCAGCTACAAACCTGTTTCGGCAAAAAAGGAAATTAAATATCCTTACTGTATTGAAGTAAAAAATAAAGATTATTTTTTTATGGCCGGCATTTGGCAGCCTTTTGCCGATACCGAAACCGGCGAAACCATGGATAGTTTTGCTATAGTAACAACAAAAGCAAATGCTTTAATGGAGCAGGTACACAACAGTAAAAAAAGAATGCCGGTTATATTGCCGGATGAGCTTGCTTTAAAATGGTTAGACAATCAATTAACGGAAGATGAAATAAAAGAAATGTCAGCCTATCAATTTCCTGCAACTGAAATGAAGGCTTACAGCATTTCCAAAAACTTTAAAATTGCAGATGAACCTTTAATGGCCTATCAATATGAAGAGTTGCCCGATTTAAAAATATAAATCTGATACACCGCCTCCGGCTTTGAACAGGTAGCCGAAAATGAAGAATTAAAAGAGCATCCCACTCAGTTCGTGGCGCACAAAACAAGGGCAGTAAATAGTATCAATATTTTTTTCCGGGCAACGTCTCCCAGCATTTGCCAGCCTGTGTGGCGGACCTTGTGTTCCTATCCGCTTATGAAATCATTAAATACCCGGAGTTGGTAGGCGAAAAGGAATTACCGGAAATCCCCACAAAACAGGGCTTCATATCTGCGCCAGTAAAGAAAATTTAAATTTTCTTCAAATCGCTTTAGTGACCCCTCAGGGACTCGAACCCTGGGCCTACTGATTAAGAGTCAGTAGCTCTACCAACTGAGCTAAGGAGTCGTGTATTTTTCAAAACTTTTGTAACAAATCTTTAAAAAAAATTGATCCACAACAATTTTGTTTGGCGCAAAATTAATTTTTAAAAAATTGATGAACAAAATTCAGTAAAACTACAAAGTAAGCACTTAGCCCATAATTAAGTTCTAAAACAATCAAATAGTGCTTTTTTAAAATATAAATGAAAAAGCTGGAATTCTAAACACTAAGAATTACTAATTAAATTATAATATTAAACAAATTACCTATTTGACAGGAAGTTAAAATATCAAAAATCTTACCATCTTTATAAAAAACCGCAATTTGTTTCATTTGGTCAGCCGAAAATTCCCTAACTTTGCCGTCCTTTATGAAATTTGGGTTAGTGGCAATCCGCAAAATCCTTCTCATAATAAAGGCCTTCGCACTTTAAAACGTTTTAAAAAAATATGTCTGCAACAAAATCAAACGCTGCTAAACGTATCAATTTCGGAAAAGTTGAACTTTTAGCAGAGCAACCCGATTTGCTCGGAATCCAGATTCAATCGTTCAAAGATTTTTTCCAGTTAGAAACCACACCCGATAAGAGAAACAACGAAGGTTTGTTTCGTGTATTTAAAGAAAATTTTCCCATCACCGATACCCGGAACATTTTTGTGCTGGAGTTTTTGGATTATTTTGTTGACCCTCCTCGTTACACTATTGATGAATGTATTGAAAGGGGGCTTACCTATGCCGTGCCTTTAAAAGCTAAGCTGCGCCTGAGTTGTAATGATGAAGAGCATGTGGATTTTCAAACCATTGTACAGGATGTGTTTTTAGGAAATATCCCTTATATGACACCAAGGGGAACCTTTGTAATCAATGGCGCCGAAAGGGTGGTGGTGAGCCAACTCCATCGTTCACCGGGCGTGTTCTTTGGACAAAGCATTCACCCCAATGGAACAAAAATTTATTCGGCCCGTGTAATTCCTTTTAAAGGTGCATGGATGGAATTTGCTACCGACATCAACAATGTAATGTTTGCCTACATTGACCGTAAGAAAAAATTCCCGGTTACCACTTTATTGCGTTCCATTGGTTACGAAACCGATAAAGATATTTTGGAATTATTTGGCATGGCCGATGAAGTGAAAGCCGATAAAAAAACACTGGAGAAAAATATCGGCAAGCGACTGGCGGCCCGTGTACTGCGTACCTGGGTAGAAGATTTTGTGGATGAAGATACCGGCGAAGTAGTTTCTTTGGAAAGAAACGAAGTAATCTTAGAGCGAGATACCGTATTGGATGAAGCCAACATTGCCTTAATACAGGAAATGGAGGTAAAAAGCGTATTTATCCAAAAAGAAGAAGTGAGTGGTGATTACGCCATTATTTACAACACACTTAATAAAGATACGTCCAACAGCGAGTTGGAAGCCGTACAACATATATATAAACAACTCCGTGGCGCCGATGCCCCGGATGATGAAACGGCACGTGGCATTATTGATAAATTATTCTTTAGTGATAAGCGTTACGATTTAGGCGAGGTAGGCCGTTATAAAATTAACCGCCGCCTGGGTTTAAATTTCCCCATTGAAAAGAAAGTATTAACCAAAGACGATATTATCGTAATCATTAAAACCCTGGTTCAATTAACCAACGGTAAAAGTGAAGTGGATGATATTGATCACCTGAGCAACCGCCGTGTACGTACCGTTGGCGAACAATTGTATGCACAGTTTGGCGTTGGGCTTGCCCGTATGGCCCGTACCATTCGTGAAAGAATGAATGTAAGAGATAATGAAGTGTTTACCCCGGTAGATTTAATTAATGCAAGAACCTTATCTTCTGTAATTAACTCGTTCTTTGGTACCTCACAGTTATCACAGTTTCTCGATCAAACCAACCCGCTTTCAGAAATTACCCATAAACGCCGTATCTCAGCGCTTGGGCCCGGTGGTTTAAGCCGTGAAAGGGCAGGCTTTGAAGTGCGTGACGTACACTATAGCCACTATGGCCGTTTGTGTACCATTGAAACACCCGAAGGTCCAAATATTGGGTTGATTTCCACGCTTTGCGTACATGCCAAAATCAACGAAATGGGTTTCATTGAAACACCTTATCGTAAAGTGGAAAATGGAAAAGTGGATTTGAAAAAAATCACTTTTTTAAGTGCAGAAGAAGAAGATACCGCCAAAATTGCGCAGGCCAATATTGATATAGATGATAAAGGGAATTTTGTTGAGGAAATGATTAAGAGCCGTCAAACCGGCGATTTCCCCATCCTGCCAAAAGAAGAAGTGGAGTTTATGGATGTTGCGCCAAACCAAATTGTAGGGCTTAGCGCATCGCTTATTCCATTCCTTGAACATGATGATGCCAACCGTGCGCTCATGGGTTCAAACATGCAACGCCAGGCCGTGCCGTTAATTAAGCCCGAAGTGCCCATTGTAGGTACCGGCCTTGAAGGCAAAGCAGCCCGTGATGCAAGAATTCAAATTCATGCCGAAGGCGAAGGCGTGGTGGAATTTGTAGATGCCAACGAAATTCATGTGCGCTATAAAAGAAGTGAAGCCCAGCAAATGGTAAGTTTTGAAGACGATCTTACTATTTATAAACTCACCAAGTTTGTGCGTACCAACCAGGAAACCTGTATTAACCTGCGCCCTGCCGTGGTTAAAGGACAAAAAGTAAATGAAGATGATTTCCTTACCGAAGGTTATGCAACAAAGGGTGGGGAACTGGCGCTGGGCCGAAACCTTAAAGTGGCCTTTATGCCATGGAAAGGGTACAACTTTGAAGATGCTATTGTAATTTCTGAGAAAGTGGTAAAAGAAGATTTATTTACCTCTATCCATATCAGCGAGTTTGAAACAGAAGTGAGAGATACTAAACTGGGTGAAGAAGAATTAACGCCCGATATCCCGAACGTTAGTGAGGAAGCCACAAAAGACCTGGATCAAAATGGTATTATCCGCATAGGCGCTTCTATAAAGGAAGGCGATATTATTATTGGTAAAATCACACCAAAAGGTGAGAGCGACCCAACACCCGAGGAAAAATTATTGCGGGCAATTTTTGGTGATAAAGCCGGCGATGCAAAAGACGCTTCATTAAAAGCGCCAAGCGGAACCGAAGGCGTGGTAATTGATAAAAAACTGTTTCAAAGGGCCAAAAAAGACAAAAATGCCAAAGTGCGTGAAAAAGCACAACTGGAAAAAATTGAAAAGCAGCACGAAGAAAATGAAAAAGATTTGATGGAATTGCTGCAAAGCAAACTGCAACAGTTACTGAAAGAAAAAACCAGCCAGGGCGTTACCAATAGTTTTGGCGAAATGCTTATTGGCAAAGGCGTGAAGTTTACGGCCAAAAATATTTCCGGTATTGATTTCACCAATGTAAACCCATTGGGATGGACCGGTGAAGCCAAAACCGATAACCTCATTAACGTATTACTGCACAATTACAATATTAAGTACAACGAAGAGCTGGGCCGTTACAAAAGGGAAAAATTCAACATCAGCATTGGTGATGAATTGCCTGCCGGTGTATTAAAACTGGCTAAAGTGTACCTGGCGGTAAAACGTAAACTAAAAGTGGGCGATAAAATGGCGGGCCGCCATGGTAACAAAGGTATTGTTGCCAAAATTGTACGCCAGGAAGATATGCCTTTCCT
>JAFDZZ010000064.1 GCA_018266715.1 Bacteroidota bacterium | reverse complement strand
ATAACTCATAATTATCCATTAACAATTACCAATTACTCTCCTAATTATCCTATTTTTGCGCCCTCAAATTAGTGAAGCGTTTACATGAAGAATATCCGCAATTTTTGCATTATTGCCCATATTGACCACGGTAAAAGCACCCTGGCCGACCGCCTGTTGCAAACCACCAATACCATTAGCGAAAGAGAAATGCAAGACCAGGTTTTGGATGATATGGACCTGGAACGGGAAAAAGGCATCACCATTAAAAGTCATGCCATACAAATTGATTACACCTACAAAGGAGAAAAATACATTCTCAACCTTATTGACACACCCGGCCATGTGGATTTTAGTTACGAGGTAAGCCGGGCATTAGCAGCCTGTGAAGGCGCATTATTATTGGTAGATGCCACGCAGGGCATACAGGCGCAAACCATCAGCAACCTTTACCTGGCGCTGGAAAACAACCTGGAAATAATTCCCGTTATCAATAAAATTGATATGGATGGCGCCATGATACCCGAAGTAAAAGACCAGATTTTTGATTTAATCGGGTGTAAAGAAGAAGAAATACTGCTTGCCAGTGGAAAAAGCGGTATAGGTATTGAAGAAATTTTAGCCGCCATTATTGAACGCATCCCTGCACCAAAAGGCGACCCGGGTGCGCCTTTGCAGGCTTTAATTTTCGATTCGGTGTTTAACAGTTTTAGGGGAATTATTGTGTATTACCGCATCTTTAACGGCGCCATAAAAAAAGGCGATAAAATTAAGTTTTTAAGTACCGGCAACGAATACGAAGCCGATGAAGTGGGCATTCTAAAACTGGGCATGAGCCCCAGGGAGGAAGTGCGGTGCGGCGATGTGGGTTATATTATCACCGGCATAAAAAATGCCAAAGAAATTAAAGTGGGCGATACCATCACTACAGTTGAAAACCCCACCGATAGCCGAATAGAAGGTTTTGAAGAAGTAAAGCCCATGGTATTTGCCGGTATTTTTCCTGTAAGTACCGATGATTTTGAAGAGCTGAGGGATTGTATGGAAAAACTACAACTCAACGATGCCTCTTTAACTTTTGAACTGGAAACATCGCAGGCATTAGGTTTTGGATTTAGATGCGGATTTTTAGGCCTGCTGCACATGGAAATTATACAGGAGCGGCTGGAGAGGGAGTTTAACCAAACCGTAATTACCACCGTACCCAACGTAAGCTTTATTGCTTATACCAGCAAGGGCGAAAGGGTAGATGTACACAACCCGGCCAGCTTACCCGATCCCAGCAAAACGGCCTCCATTGAAGAACCCTTTATTAAAGCGCAAATCATCACTAATGCTGAGTACATCGGCAACATCATGAACCTTTGTATTGGAAAAAGAGGCACCTTAATTCACCAGGGCTATATTACCACCACAAGGGTAGAACTTACGTTTGAGATGCCGCTTACCGAAATTGTATTTGACTTTTACGACAAGCTCAAATCACAAACCCGTGGCTATGCTTCCTTTGATTACCAGCCCATTGGCTTTAGGGAAAGCGATATTGTAAAAATGGATATTTTGCTCAACGGCGATAAAGTAGATGCCCTGAGCGCCCTCATACACCGCAGCCGTGCACAGGATTTTGGCCGAAGGCTTTGTGAAAAATTAAAGGAATTATTGCCCCGCCAGCAATTTCAAATTGCCATACAAGCCGCTATAGGCGCCAAAATTATTGCCCGTGAAAATATAAGCGCCATGCGTAAAGACGTAACGGCAAAATGCTATGGAGGCGACATCAGCCGTAAGCGCAAACTCCTCGAAAAACAAAAAGAAGGTAAAAAACGCATGCGCCAAATTGGTAACGTAGAAGTGCCGCAGGAAGCCTTCCTTGCCGTACTTAAATTAGATGATTAGCCTTTTCTTCCTCGTTTTGACTGATTTTGCAGCTTTTTTTCCACAAATTGCATTTTTAGGGAATAAACCTTAAAAAACAAGCGCAAATTTTTCTTACTTATCAATAATTGTAATAAATTTACGACAATTAAAATATTGGGAGAAACCCCTGTCTGCCCAAATAATACCGTTCAATATCCCTTAAAAAATCAGGAAGTATTTCTTTGGAATTTTATTGAAAAATTGCAGGCAATTTTGAAAATGCTGTGTTCATTTTTTTGATGATTCCATTCTAAATATATTTTCTGTTCTGTTTTAACTTTTGAAAAAATTACGTCATGAGAAGATTTTTTACCCTGCTAATTTGTACATCAGTTTTGGTTCTTGGGCAAAATAAAATTTTTGCACAGGCCACTCCAATTTTTTCTGAGAATTTTGAAAGTAGCTGGACAACACCCAATACTTTAGGCTTAGGTTGGACAAGCAATCCCACTGCACCTGAAGACCAGGTTTGGCATAGGGAAGATTATACAACCGGGTGGACTTTCCCGGGAAGTGGAGGTTATACTCCTGCTGGTGCAAATGCAACATCTCACTCTGCCAGGTTTCATACATACGGTGCAGCAAGTGCAACTACCGGAGAAATGACTTCTCAAACTTTAGACTTCTCCTGCTATGCAGGGCAAAATATTTTAATGTCCATTTATTATAGAAATGCAAGTGGCACCGACAATGTTCGTGTTGAAATGTCTCCTAATGGTGGTGGAACCTGGTTGGGACTAACACTTACAGGAAATAATACAGGATGGACAGGAACTTTAATTAATTTCGGAAATACATTTGGAACCAATAATGTACTGATAAGAATTCGTGGAACCTCAGATTATGGATTAACAGATATGGGCATTGATGAAATTAATGTGTATGCAGGTTTTTATAGTGTTACAGCCGGAAGTTATACTTGGACGGTTCCTGCTGGTATCACTGCAATAAATGTGGCAGCATTTGGTGGTGGTGGTGGCGGCGGTAGCAGTAATAATACAAATGCAAACGGCGGCTCCGGTGGTGGTGGGGCAGCTTATGCTAATGGTACACATACCGTAGTACCCAGCACTTTACTTCATTACAGAGTAGGAGCCGGGGGAAATGGCGGCGTGGCTAACGGTACAACGCAACCAACCAATGGCTTACCCACCTGGCTAAATGCAACCGGGGTAAATGCACCTCCTGCTTCAAATGTACAGGGTACCCTGGCAGATTTTGGAAAAGCCGGTGCTAATAATTCTACAACAGCGCCAACAAACAGAGGAACTGCGGCGGCAAGTTTTGGTAATATTGCCACCACCAACGGGAATAATGGTTCTGCAGGAGCTGCTAATGGAGGAGGTAACGGGGGAAATAGTGCATCGGGAGCAGCAGGTAATTTAACCTGGCAGGGTTTGGGTGGTGCAGGGGTTACATCTGGTGTGAGTAATCCAGGAGTAGTGCCTGGCGGTGGCGGCGGAGGTAGTGATGATAATGCAAGCAGGGCCGGAGGTGCCGGAGCCGCAGGTTTTATTGTTGTAACCTATAGCTTTCCTAAACTTGCAACTCCAACTATTACAACTAATCCAATTTGTTCCGGAAATGCTGTTACTGTTTCTGGTACAAGTACCGAACCAAATGGAACAACAATTACACTATATGCTAATGGTACAGCTATTGGAACCACTACAGTTACAGGTGGTAACTGGACTTTTACAGGATTAAGTATTGCTGGTGGCGTTGTTCTTACTGCAAAAGCATCTTCAACTGCATGTAATTATAGCAATCCTTCCACACCCGTGGTAGTAACGTATTCACTCACAACTATTGCAACTAACCCTGCACCCAATAATGGTTCTTTTGATGTATGTTATGCAGGTGGCGCAGCATTCACAAATTTGCTATGGGATGTAGTTCCGGGTGCAACACAATATGATGTTTATTTTGGTATTGGAAGTGTACCCGGCTCTGTAACAGCTACAGTAGCAACCAATACCTGGTTAATTGCGCCACCACTGGTTGCCAATACTACCTATTTTTGGAAAGTTGTGCCAAAAAATAGTTGTGGACTTACCACCGGTACTCCTCAAATTTGGTCTTTTACAACAGTAAATGCACCGTGCTTAAATTATTGTGTTCCCACTCATACTACAGGGTTAGTTGCTAATACTATTTCTTTGGTTGAATTTGTAGGTACGCAAAATGATGTTTCGAATAATTCAGGTACAGGAAATACCGGCGCTTACCAGGACTTTACTACGCTACCTCATGCAGTGCAGGAACAAGGAGAAGCCGTAAACTTAAATGTATTTAGCGGCACAGCTTCCACCTATTGGAAAGCCTGGGTGGACTGGAACCGTGATGGCACCTTCCAGGATCCGGGGGAAATGGTTTATACTTCCGGTGTAACACAATTTACATTTTCCACCACTTTTGGTTTTCAAATACCATTGGCACAAGCTCCCGGCTCGTATAGGATAAGAATAAGAACACAGGATTATAACGGTTGTACATTTTTGGGGGCTTGTGGAAATAATACTTTAACACCTTGCGGTAATATGCAGGATGGTCAGGCAGAAGATTATTTGTTTGAAGTGATTTCCCGCTGCAATGCCCGTATTACAAATTATTTAAGTGATACAGTTTGCAGCAATAACCCTGTTACACTTACGCTTGGCGCCGAAGGGACAAATCAAACAACCGGATTTAACTGGTATGCCAACCAAAACGGCGGCTCACCATTGGCAAGTACAGCAGCAAGTGGTGCACCGCCTGCTGCAAGTTGGACAACCCCATCTATAAATTCCACAACAACTTATTGGGTAACTGCTACAGGCACAAATACAGCACTCCAGGCTTGCGAAAGTTTTACAAGGGTTCCAATTGTAGCCTATAAACCTCCATTAGCCACTATAAACTTTGTTGGAGGCAACCCGGTTTACTGGTGCAGTGGCGGTACCAGCATAAATGTAACCGGAAGCTCCGGCACTATTGAGGATAATTTAATTGATGTGGATTTTGAAGATGGTACATTGGGTGAATTTACTGTTCAAAATATCGGAACATTGCAAGATCCGGTAAATCAACCCTGGAATGTGCAAACAAGTATTTTTGTTCCCGGGATGACGGCAGTTTGGAAGCCTGCTGTATCATCCGGCTTTGGCGCAAATAAATTTGCCATGGCCATTTCTGATATTTTCAATAGTGGAACATATCATACTTTCCTTACTTCTGCTGCCCATAACACCACAGGATATTCTAACCTTAAGTTGCAGTTTAGGATGTATTTTGACCATTATCTTGCAGACGGCCAAACGGGTATTTTAGATACGGTAACGGTACAAGCTTCTAATGATAATGGAGCAAACTGGAACACGCTGCAATCCTTTATTGGCGATCAGGGCAAAGCCTCCAACTTTGCAGATTTTTCATACAATTTAGCTGCTGCTTATAATAACCAGGCCAATGTAAGGGTGCGTTTTGTTTTTGGCGCCAACTGGACAAATGGCGTTGCCATTGATAGTATTAGGTTATCCGGCACAACAACGGCATCCAGTAATTATGTGTGGACACCGGTTAACGGTAACTCAGGTGGAAATTTATACCTTCCTCCTTATCCGCCGGGTACGCCCTATGCCGGTCAAAATGTTGCCAATATTGTTGTAGCGCCAACGCCTGCTCAATTGAGTGCCGGAGATCCCCTGGATTTTGAAGCGGCTTTAACCCTGGGCAATGGTTGCGTTGCAAAAGATACTATTACCGTAATTATTGATAATAATATGTGGCTGGGCTACTCGGCAGACTGGAACAGTAATGCCAACTGGTGCGGTGGCATACCCATTTTTGGCAGTAAAGTATTTATACCTACAACGCCTGTTGGCGGTAATATGCCCATAATTTACAGCCCAACAACCGGTACGGCATCTTCTGTTACCATTGATAACGGCGCAAGCCTTACTATAAATAATGGCGGTACTCTCCAAATAAAACGTGACCTGGATACTTATGTAGGAGGCACATTTACCAACAATGGTACATTGGAAATGGTTGGTGATAATGTATTTGTTCAAAACTTCCCGGGAGCAGGCACAATAGCGCCTATGAATAATCTCACCATTGATTATA
>JAFDZZ010000063.1:14904-17254 GCA_018266715.1 Bacteroidota bacterium | reverse complement strand
ACGGCCTCTGCAATTGGTTCACCCAATACCAGCACATCGGTAGTGGAAATATCCAGCGTGCCTTCCATGAACTTACAAAAAAGGCTGGAGTTCCTTATACAATATCCGCATGGTTGTATTGAGCAAACCACCTCTGCCATTTTTCCACAGTTGGTATTAAATCAATTAACAGAATTGGATGATAGCAAAAAAGCCGCTATTGAAAAAAATATTAAAGCCGGCATTGCAAAACTGCAAAATTTTCAAAGGCCTAATGGTGGCTTTAGCTACTGGCCCGGTATGGCCGAGAGTGATGACTGGGGTACCAATTATGTTGGGCATTTTTTATTGGAGGCACAGGCCAATGGTTATTTTGTAAGCGATTATATGCTCCAGCAATGGAAAAATTACCAAAAGGCAAAAGCCAACAGTTGGACGGTAACCGGAGAAAATTATTATGGCGCCGATTTAGACCAGGCCTACCGTTTATTTACTCTTGCCCTTGCCAAAGCGCCGGAACTTGGCGCTATGAACCGCCTAAAAGAATTTAAATATTTATCACCCGAAGCCAAATGGAGATTAGCCGCTGCTTACCAGCTTGCCGGGCAGCATAATATTGCCCTGGCGCTTATCAATAATTTACCTACCGTATTTAATGCAAGGCAAAACCCTGGTTTTACCTTTGGCTCCGAGTTAAGAGACCAGGCCATGGTGCTGGAAACCCTAACCCTGCTGGGTAAAAAACAACAGGCAGCGCAATTGCTCAATACCGTTGCTGAAAAATTAGCACAGGATTACTGGTACAGCACCCAAACCACGGCGTATTCATTAATTGCTATTGCAAAGTATTGCGGTAAAAACCCATCGGGAGCAAAAATTATAGCAAAAACCATTATCGGGGGCAGGGCATTAAACATCAACTCCAATGCCTACATACGCCAGGTACCCGTAAATGTTCAAAACGGAACTAACGCAATAACCATAAGCAACAATGGCAACAACATCCTATACATTCGCCTCATCACTCAAGGACAGCCATTAAGTGGCGATAGTCTTAAAATCAACAACAATCCATCTCTGCTTTCCATGAATGTTAGTTTCATGAATCAAAACGGATCGACGCTGGATGTAGGCAAAATAGAACAGGGCACTGATTTTATTGCCAAAGTAAGCCTAACCAATCCCGGTAACCGGGGCTGGTATGAGAATATTGCACTCAACCAAATTTTTCCCAGTGGCTGGGAAATCCTTAATGCCCGAATGACGGGCGGCGAGGGTGAATACAAATCATCTTTCTTCACTTACCAGGATGTGAGAGATGACCGGGTTTATACCTACTTTAATATTGGAGAAAGAGAAACGCTTACTTATTATGTACAACTCAATGCCGCTTACCTGGGCAGGTATTTTATGCCGGGTACTTTTGCAGCTGCCATGTATGATAATTCCATTGCAGCCGGGGTAAATGGCAAATGGGTAGAAGTAACCCATCCATAAGCTAAACGATTTATTAACGATTAGCAATGGGTTCTTTTCAACAGCACTGCCATAACTTTATTTTTTGAGCACCCTCTTTAATACGATAAAAACCTATTTAAAATCGCTCCCGCTTAAAACCAAAATAGCGCTTTTGGTTTTAAGCCTTTTTTTAACCTGGTTTTATTTTTCGTTACCCAAAACCTTGTTTAACGCCCCTACCAGTTATATACTGGAAGATAAAGATGGCTTGCTTTTAAATGCCAGCATTGCAAAAGACGGTCAATGGCGTTTTCCGGTAAATGAAAATGTTCCCCAAAAATTTTCAGATTGCATCACCCTATTTGAAGACAAAAGATTTTATTATCATCCCGGCGTTGACCCGGTTGCTTTTGCACGGGCTTTAATTAAAAACATCAGGAATAAAGAAAAATCCCAGGGCGGAAGTACCATCAGTATGCAGGTGATCAGGCTTGCGCAAAAAAATAATAACCGAAATTTATGGAACAAGCTCAAAGAGAGCATACTGGCCGTTAGGCTGGAGTGCCGCTATTCCAAAAAAAAGATCCTGGCGCTTTATGCCGGTAATGCCCCGTTTGGCGGTAATGTAGTAGGCCTGGATGCAGCGGCATGGCGCTATTTTGGGGTAAGCCCCAATAAGCTCAGCTGGGGCCAAATGGCCACCCTGGCCGTATTACCCAATGCCCCTTCATTGGTACATCCCGGAAAAAACCGGGGCGTGTTATTAAAAAAGAGAAATTACCTGTTGGATAAATTAGTGCAGGCAAAAAAAATAAGTGCCGCCGATTGTGCATTGGCAAAGCTTGAGCCCTTGCCTGGAACGCCCTTACCGTTACCTCAAAATGCTACACACCTGTTTCAACGTTTTTTAAAA
>JAFDZZ010000063.1:0-14842 GCA_018266715.1 Bacteroidota bacterium | reverse complement strand
GCCGTAATTGTTCAGCAACACCAGGCTATATTAAAAGGCAATGGCATTAATAATGCCTGTGCTTTAGTGCTTGATGTAGAAACCGGAAATGCATTGGCTTATGTAGGCAATATAAATGCAAGGCAAAATCCCGAAATGGAAAGTGATGTAGATGTGATTGCAGCGCAAAGGAGCCCGGGCAGCGCATTAAAGCCCATTCTTTATGCCGCTATGCTTAGTGAAGGCCTTATTTTGCCCGGTTCATTAATACCGGATGTGCCCATGCAAATTGGAAATTACGCCCCAAAAAACTTCGACCTGGGTTATGATGGCGCCGTACCTGCACATCATGCGCTTGCCCGGAGCCTCAATATCCCTGCACTTAAAATGTTGCAGCAATATAAATATCAGCGCTTTTATGAAATGCTAAAATCCTGTGGCATTACTACGCTTAACCAACCGGCCGGTCATTATGGTTTAAGCCTTGTGCTTGGCGGATGCGAAGTAACGCTTTGGGATCTTGCCGGGGTATATGCTTCAATGGCAAGGGCTCTAAATCATCAAAAATCAAATAAAGGGAAATTAAACAGCCGGGACTTTCATCCTCCATACTATCTTCAAAAACATTCCACAAAAAATAGCCCAACAACCCATATTAACCTTGATGCCACTTCAATTTATTTCAGCTTCCAGGCCATGAAGGAAGTGATGCGCCCCGGTGAAGAAGGGCTATGGCAACAGTTTAGCTCTTCGCAAAACATTGCGTGGAAAACCGGTACCAGTTTTGGTTTCAGGGATGGGTGGGCCATTGGCATAACGGCAAAATATGTAGTGGCCGTATGGTGCGGTAATGCCGATGGCGAAGGCCGGCCCGATTTAATTGGTGTAAAAACGGCGGCACCCATCCTGTTTGATATATTTCGATTATTGCCTAACGGGGGTTGGTTTCAAAAACCGGAATATAATTACAGTTTTGTACCGGTATGCCGGCAAAGTGGTTTTAAAGCAAACCTTGATTGCCCAGATGTGGACACCCTATTTTCTCCTGAAAATGGAAGCAAATCGCCTTTATGCCCCTATCACCGAATGATAAATTTAGATGCATCCGGAAACTACAGGGTAACTGCCGAATGTGAAAGCCCGGCAAACATGCAGCATAAAAGCTGGTTTGTACTTACGCCTGCTATGGAGTATTATTATAAACAAAAAAATACGGATTATATTTCTCTGCCCCCATTTAAACCGGGATGCGCCTTTAGTGATGCCGGAAAAACCATTGATATTATTTATCCTTTACCTAATGCAAAAATTTATGTGCCGTTGGAAATTAACGGGGAAAGGGGAAAGACCATATTTTCGGCAACGCACCGAAAAAGCAATACAAAAATATTTTGGAGCCTGGATGATGAATTTGTTGCCACAACACAACATTTTCATCAATTTGCCTTAAACCCTTCTGTGGGAAAGCATATCATTACCCTGGTAGATGAAAACGGCATAAGTGTTTCCCGTCAATTTGAAATTGTAGAAAAAGAAAAGTAGATAAAATAAAAAACCCGGTGAAATCATTCCACCGGGCTTCATTAAACTATTCAAACGGGTTAACGTACCAGCTTAAGTTCGTTTATAATATTTTTGGCTCCTCCCAATTTATCAATACACCATAATACGTAGCGGATATCTACATTAATGGTACGATTGAGGTCTTTATCAAAAGCAATTTTATGGCTTAGCGCTTCATAGTTGCCGTCAAATGCAAGACCGATAAGGTTTCCATAAGCATCCATTACCGGGCTTCCGCTGTTTCCGCCGGTAATATCATTAGTGGTAATAAACCCAATAACAAGGTCGTTCCTGGATTTATCAATGTATTGGCCAAAATCCCTCTTTTTAAATAACTCAATTTCTTTACTAGGCAAATCAAATTCATAGTCGCCGGGAATATATTTTTCCAGTATGCCACGGCTTGTGGTTACGTAATCATACTTTACCGCATCTCTTGGGCTATAGCTTTTTACATTTCCATAACTTACCCTCATGCTAAAATTTGCATCGGGATACATTTTTGCTGCAGCTGCCGGGTTCATTTCCATAATGCCTTTCATATAAGCCTGGCCGAGTTCATTGTTTTTACTTACAAACTCTGAGTACAATGGCGCATATTTTCCGGTATAATTTTTTACAAAAGCCGATGCAAAACTAAACGCCGGGTCGGCCTGCAATACATTGGCATCCGGGTTGGCAACAAAAGCATTCCATTTTACGCTGTCAAAAATTATGGTGTTGGCAAACACATCTTTTGCCCATTTTTTATAGGTGGCATCATCATCCAATGCTCCATAACTGTTTTTAAGCCCCTCGTAAAAACCGGCAGGGTGCTGGCTTTTATCCACTTCGTTATAAAACATTTGGGTTACGGCAGCCAATATTTTTTCATCGCTGGGTTTGTCTTCACCATCCAGCCATCCGGTTCTTCTTGCATTGGCGGCATCTACTGCTTTTTTAATATCTTCAGGTGTAGCGCCGGTTTTTACCATCGCCCTTTCCACCGGCATTAAAGCGCCTGCGGCAAATGCAATTAATGGCGAGCCTGCAATGCCTTCATTTACAAACTGGCGCAATTTGCTGTATGGCGTCCAGGCTGCATAATTTTTCTCATACTCGCTTAATATATTTTCATAGGCCGGTTTGCCGTTTGCCCATTTTTGAAAATTATTTTCATAAGCCTGCTTTTGTTCATAAGTGTGAAATTTTTTCAATTGCTTAGTTTCCCCGTCAAAAAACTTCCAGTAATTGGCAATGCCTGCATAGCTGCTGGCCAATTTTAATTTTACAGCAGGGTCTTTAATCATTTGCTCATGCATGTATTTTAAACGCACAGCTCTTAATTCTACCAATGTAGGGTTTTCAATATCGTTTTTAAGTTTTATGCCATAGCTGGTTTCATAGCGGTTGGTGCCGCCGGGATAACCATAGATCATTGCAAAATCGCCATCCTTCACTCCTTTAATACTTACGGGTAAAAAATATTTGGGTTTTAAAGGAACATTGTCTTTGCTGTACTCTGCCGGTTTTCCGTCTTTTGAAGTATATACCCTGAAAATGGAAAAATCCCCGGTATGACGGGGCCACTCCCAGTTATCGGTATCGCCGCCAAATTTACCCACACTTTCCGGCGGAGCGCCTACCAACCTTATATCCCTGTAAGTTTTATATACATACATGATGTATTGGTTCCCCTTAAACATGCTGTAAATGCGTGCAGAAATTCCGTTTTCTTTATCGGCTACTTTATCGGTAATGGATTTCATTACATCATTCATTTTTTTGGTACGCTCTGCCCAGCTTAATCCTTTTAAACCATCTTCCATTTCTTTGGTAACATCAGTAATTTTTTCCAAAAACTGAACGGTAAGTTCACTTTCAATTTCCTGGTCTTTATTAAAAGCATAAAAACCATCCCGCAGGTAATTGTGCTCAACACTGCTGGCTTTTGCAATAGCATCATACCCGCAATGGTGATTGGTGAAGATTAAGCCCTGGTTGCTCACAATTTCACCCGTACAACCGCCACCAAAAATTATAATGGCATCTTTAATGGAGGATTTGTTGATGGAATACAATTGCTCTTTGGTCAATTTAAGGCCTTTTTTTACCATATCGGCATATACCTGTTTGCCCAGCAACATGGGCAACCACATGCCTTCATCTGCTTTGGCTTTAAACATACTTGCAGTAAATACAAGCAATACGAATATTTTCTTCATAATCTTAATTTATGCGGCAAACCTATGTAATTTTCCTTTAGTATGTGGCAAAAATTTAAGAGTGGTAATATAACCAGATGAGTTGCAACCCATATTCTTATAGTGAGCTTTTTTATGCCCTGGTTTTTTGAACCCATTAACATGGATTCCGGGTTATTTATTTGAATTTTAAGAAATGAAATAATAATTGCCTTTAATATTGGGATGGGTAATTGTAACACCTTCATATTAAGTGATAAAATGTTATACGCTTTTTATTAGGGCATAAAACTTCATAATTTGTAATTTCGTCAATAGAATAGCTGAATAAATTATTTAACCTTCTTTGTTCATAAAACAGATCATAAAATGATACTTAAAAAGATTTCATTATATAGTTTCCTCTTTTTATGGGTTGCTTTTTTTACCACCTGCTCCCGTAACCCGGTTTCCGGCAAAAAGGAATTAACGCTAATGTCCGAATCGCAGGAGCTCGCTATGGGCCAGGATGCCGATCCTCAAATACAGGCGCAATATGGTATGTACCCCGATAGCGCCATACAACGTTATGTAAATGACCTTGGACAAAAACTGGCAAAAGTTTCTCACAGGGCCAATATTGCTTACCACTTTAGGGTAATTGATTCTGATGTGATTAATGCCTTTGCTGTACCCGGCGGTTATATTTACATTACACGGGGAATACTGGCCTATTTAAATGATGAGGCCCAATTAGCCGGCGTAATTGGCCATGAAATTGGACATGTGGCTGCCCGCCACTCCGTGAAGCAGCAAAGAAATGCCATGCTGGGCCAATTGGGTATTATTGCCGGAGTAGTTATTGAACCCAGCCTTGCCCGCTTTCCCGAAAGCGCATCCCACGGGCTTGGCCTGCTCTTGCTAAAATTTGGCAGGGATGATGAAAACCAATCGGATGAATTAGGTGCAGATTACTCCACAAAACTGGGCTACAATGCACACTCTATGGGAAATTTTTTTACCACACTAAAAAGATCCAGTGGAGAATCGGCAAGTCAATTGCCGGAGTTTTTAAGTACCCACCCCGATCCCGGAAATAGGAATACCCATGTTCAGCAACTGGCCGACAAATACCAAAAGCAATATAATATTACAAACCCGGTACTAAACCGCAATGCCTATTTGCAAAAAATTGAAGGTATAGTATATGGTGAAGACCCCAGGGGAGGCTATATGGAAAATGGCGTGTTTTACCACCCCGAAATTAAATTCCAGTTTACTCCACCCTCCGGTTGGCAATATCAAAATAGCCCCAGCAGGGTACAATTTGCGCCAAAAGACGGCTCAGCGTTATTTTTCCTTAGCTCGGCCCAGGGAAATACCCTGCAGGAAGCCGCCAATGCATTTATTCAAAATAACCAGCTTACGGCAGAGCAAACGGCACAGGTTACCGTTAATGGCCTGCCGGCCTACGCCATTGTTTTCAGCCAGGCCCAGCAACAGCAAAATGGTACTACAGCCGTTGCCATTCGGGGGCTTTCTTATATCATACAATATAATAAGTCGCTTTTTCAAATGGTAGGCGTAACCTCACCCAATGCATTTAACCAATTAGCCCCCGGCTTTGAACAAAGCATGAAAAGTTTTAAACAACTTACGGATGCTGCCAAAATCAACAAAAAACCACAAAGGATACGCATTAAAACCGTTAAAACCGCAAGCAATTTTGAGCAAGTCTTAAAGTCATTTAATGTACCCCAGTCGAGATTTAATGAACATGCCATTTTAAATGGCGTGGAATTAAATACCAGCATACCCTCCGGTACAATGATTAAAATTATTCAATACTAATTTTAATACACGGCGAATAAAAATCCCGGAAATGCCGGGATTTTTTATATAAAAAGTAAATGATAGTTTTGCAAAAAATAAGAGCGTCAAAAATTGACAGCAACATATTTATATATCGCATTTTTTATAGTTGGATTTTTACTGGCTTGGCTTCTGCGTACAATGATTGTAGTAAAGCTCAAAAAAGAACTCAACAGTACAAAAGGATTTTTAGAAAGCGAAAAACTTAAAAAAGAAACCCTCAATAAAGAAAACCAGTTTGTTTACCAACAAAAAAAATTTACCGAAGACGAATTGCAATCCTTAACGCAGGAAGCAATTGATTATAAAAAATTTATGGATGAAAGCCTGGTGCTTTTGCAAAAAGACAATGAAGAAACCGAAAAACTGCTAAAAGCCGGGCAGCCCCTCATACACGACCTTAAAATGAAATTGATAGAAGCTAATAATACCATTGCCCGCTATAAAGCCCAGTTGGAACAAAAGAAATAACCGGGCTTACTTTTTACTACCTTGCATTATGCCTTTCTCCTCATCACTTTTAGAAAATGCGGTAAATGAATTTGCCAAATTGCCCGGCATAGGAAAAAAAACAGCTTTACGCCTGGCCTTACATTTAATAAAACAACCGGAAACGGAAGCCAAACTGTTTGGCGAAGCCATTATTAAAATGCGCAGGGAAATCATGTTTTGCAAACGCTGTCATAATATTTCCGATACGGAAACCTGTCATATTTGCTCAAACCCCATGCGGCAACAGCAGCAAATTTGCGTGGTAGAAACCATAAGGGATGTAATTGCCATTGAAAACACGCAGCAATATAACGGCCTATACCATGTACTGGGAGGCATTATTTCTCCTTTGGATGGTATTGGGCCCGATCAACTAACTATTCACCCACTTTTAGAGCGGCTGAAAAACGAATCCGTACAAGAACTGATTTTTGCTTTAAACCCCAACATACAAGGCGATACCACTATCTATTATATTGCCAAAAAACTACATCAGCTCCCCATAAAAATTACCAGTATTGCCCGGGGAATTGCCTTTGGTGGAGAGCTGGAATATGCCGATGAAATTACTCTCGGCAAAAGCATCAGCCACCGCATCCCGGTGATCCGGGAACTTAATAACGAAAGTTAAATTCCCGTTCAGATACTCTTTTTCCCGGTTCGGCAAACTTCATTCGTATAGCAGCTTACCTACTATTACTTTTATTTTATGAAAAGCAATAGAAAAAAAATATTTATACTCACCCTGGCCATTGTACTTGTTGCAACAGGCGCCGTGGGGTTTTACCTTTTTAACAAAGGTCCGGTAAATATCAAAAAAGCTAAAGCGGTCCATATAGATGCTTCGGTTTTATATAAAGCCTTTGAAACCGACAGCGCTACTGCAAACAAAAAATTCAATGGAAAAATATTGCAGGTAAAAGGCACCATAAAAGAAATTAGTTCAAACCAGCAAAACCAGCAGGTAATATTATTATCCACTACCGCCGAGGGTGCAAGCATTAACAGCACAATGGAAGAAAATATTAAGGCCCTGCAAACCGGAAAAACCATAATGCTAAAAGGCATTTGCAATGGCATTGGCGAGTCGGATGAAGACCTTGGCCTAAAGGCAGATGTATATCTTACCCGTGCATATCACATTGAATAAAAAATCCATCATGAGAAAATTAACCCTTTTAGCAGGCATCATTACGGCAATCGTTTGCTTTACCCAATCCTGCAAACATGAGCCACCGCCTTTTGTACCCACCCCACCCAATCCCGGCAACCCAAACCCGGGGAACGGGCTGGTTTGTTTTGAAACAGATATTTTGCCCTTATTTCAAAGCAATTGTGCCAAAAGCAGTTGTCATGATGCCGCAAATCATGAAAAGGACTATATTTTCGACAATTATCAAAACATCATCAGTAAAGGCATCGTTCCCGGAAGCGCAGCAAACAGCGAAGTTTATGAAGTGTTATTTGAAACCGGCAATGATAAAATGCCCCCGCCACCCAACCCCGATTTAACCGCTGCACAAAAGGCATTGATTGGCCGGTGGATAAATGAAGGGGCTCAAAATACCAGCAACTGCGGAACAATTTGTGATACCGCAAACTTTAAATACAGTACGGCAATAAGTGTAATTACCTCCACCTATTGTATAGGTTGCCATGGGGGAACAGCGCCATCGGCAGGCATCAACCTTACTACGTATGCCGGGGTGGCCGCTGCTGCACAAAGCGGAAGATTGTATAATGCCGTAACACATACTGCCGGTTATTCACCCATGCCAAAAAATGCTGCAAAACTTAACGATTGCCAAATTGCACAAATAAGAAAATGGATTGAAGACGGAACACCAAACAATTAAAATGACATGAAAAAAACCCCTTCCATATTATTTCAGGTATTTGCTTTTTGCCTTGTACTTTCTGTCAGCAGTTGTTATTACGACAAAGAAGAACTGCTTTATCCAAACACGGTTTGCGATACGGCAACCATAAAGTATAGTACAACCGTAGCACCGGTTTTAAGTGCTAATTGTGTTTCCTGCCACGGTGGTGCTACAGCATCTGCGGGCATTAAATTAGACAGCTACGAAGGCGTAAGCATACAGGCCGCAAATGGCAAACTTGTTGGCGCCATTACCCACAGCACCAACTATTCACCCATGCCAAAAAATGCTGCAAAATTAAACAGCTGCAATATTGCCAAAATAAAAAAATGGGTAGATGCCGGTTTCCCAAATAATTAAATTCAAAAAAACTTAAAATTTAATATAATAAAATGACTACAAAAAAAATCATCGCAACCCTTGCAGTAACAATCCTGGTTATTGCAGCTCATGCTCAAAAAGTTTATACCAAAAACGGCAATATCTCTTTTTTCTCCAAAGCCCCGTTGGAAAATATTACGGCCGATAATAACCAGGTGATGAGCGTACTCAACCAGCAAACCGGCGAAATGCAGTTCTCCGTAATTATTAAAAGCTTTAAGTTTAAAAAGGCCTTAATGGAAGAACATTTTAATGAAAATTATTTGGAAAGCAACCTGTTCCCAAAAGCGGTTTTTAAAGGTGCCGTTAGTGACATTAGTAAAGTAAAGTTTACTACGGATGGCATTTACAACGTAATGGTTAGCGGCGACCTTACCATGCATGGCGTTACAAACAAGGTTTCAACTGCAGGTACCCTTACTATAAAAAACGGGGTGGCCCTGGGTTCAAGTAAATTCATCGTTAAGCTGGCCGACTATAACATTGCCATCCCAAAACTGGTTAAAGACAATATTTCAGAAACCATAGAAATAACAGTCAACTGCGAGTATAACCAAAAGCTGTAATGATATAACCTTCATTTCAACAACCCTTTACTATGAACCGGATAATTTTCACCATAACTTTTTTCCTTTGCTTTGTCTTAAAAGGCTTTACACAATCCGACACTACGGATCTTTTAAACCAATTAGAAAATGAAGTGTTGGGAAATGAAAAAGACAGAACCAGCTATACTACTGCCACGTTTAAAACCACCCGGCTGATTGATGGACATACTGTTGAAAATGTGGGCAAAGGCGTTTTGGATGTAAAAATATCACACCGGTTTGGCAAAATAAATGCAGGGGTTAATGAGCTTTTTGGGTTGGATAACGCCACGATGAGAATGGGGCTTGACTATGGCATTACCCATTTTTTAATGGTAGGCTTTGGCCGTAGCACTTTTGAAAAAACACTCGATGCCTTTTTTAAAATAAAACTACTTAGGCAATCTTCCGGAAAAAGAACGATGCCGGTTACCGTATCCTATGTGCCCACCATAGCGCTCAAAACCCAAAAATGGGAAGACCCCAATCGAAAAAATTATTTAACCTCAAAACTTGCTTTCACTCATCAACTCCTTATTGGCCGTAAATTCTCTGAGGGAACCTCTTTGCAAATAATGCCCACACTTACCCATGTAAATATGGTACAACTGGCCGGCGACCCCAACGACCTGGTTGCCATAGGAATTGGCGGCCGGCAAAAATTAAGCAAGCGCATGAGTTTTAACGTGGAATATTATTACCAATTACCCGATTATAAAATTACCGGTACCAGCAATGCGCTTTCCATAGGATTTGATATTGAAACCGGGGGCCATGTATTTCAATTACATTTTACCAATTCGCAGGGTATGAATGAGCCGGCCTTTATAGCCAACAGCAAGGGCTTGTGGGAAAAAGGGGATATCTATTTTGGCTTTAATATTTCCAGGGTGTTTACCCTGGGAAAAGGCAAATAAATATTTCATAAATCTCAAAGCTAGGGCCTTATCGTCCGCTTTTATAACTATCTTGAAGCCTTATAATAATCCATGGGCAACTTAAAATTTGCACTCGTTTTTTTAATTTTCAACATCCTGTTCTTAAGGGCTCAGGCACAGCTATATGAAGTAAATTCGGGCAGCATTGATTTTGTTTCGGAAGCAAAGCTGGAGCTCATCAAAGCAAGCAGCAATGATTTAAAGGGCCGGCTGGATCTCGGCAAAAAAATTTTTGCCTTTGTTGTAAAGATTGCTTCATTTAATGGCTTCAACAGTCCCTTGCAAAAAGAGCATTTTAATGAAAACTACATGGAGAGTAATCAATATCCCAATGCCAGTTTTTCAGGAAAAATTATTGAAGACCTCCAAATTGATAACGATGGAGATTTTACGATAAGGGCCAAAGGCCTGCTAACCATTCATGGGGTGGCCCGGGAGCGCATTATTAAATGCCTTTTAAAAATAAGCAAAGGTGTAATTGCCGTTTCTTCCAATTTTACAGTACAGCTTGCAGAGCATAATATCCCCATTCCAAAAATTGTGTATGAAAAGCTGGCTTCTGAAATAAAGGTAGAAGTAAACGCCACAATGCAGCCCAAATAACAAGCTCATGAAATTACTTAAAGCCTTTTTGGGGATTGTTATTTTAATTACCCATCCGGGAAGGGCTCAAGTAACAGCATCGCAAAGTTTTGAACTCCTGGAATTCAACAGACCGGTACAAATTAATTGCCTGTTTCAATCGCATCCCGGTTATATTTACCTGGGTACCAACTCGGGCTTATTTAAATTTAACGGGGAATCCTTTACCAGGCTGTTTTTCAAAAACAAAGATTATACGGATACGGTAACCGCCATTACAGAAGATAAAAGCGGGTTGATTTGGGCTGGGTTTAAAAACGGAAGACTGGCCCGCCTTATTCAAAATCAATTGCAATTTATAAATCCCGAAGAAGGTACCCCATCCGTTCGCATAAGTTGTATGGCCACAGATAAAAATAATAATTTGTGGTATGCGGCTTATGGAGAAGGACTCTATTATACCCAAAATAATCACCACTACCTTATTAATGCACAAAACGGGCTTAGCGATTTAAACATTAACAGCATTTGCCAAACCGGCGGATCCGATATGTTGATTGGCACCGACCAGGGTTTATCCATTTACCACGGCCAAAATAAAAAAGTAACCAATTTAACTCCCGCCAATGGCTTGCCGGATTATATTGTTACGTCCATAAAACCAGCAGGCAACAACCGGTATTGGATTGCCTTCCAGGATAAAGGATTTTGTCTTTTTGATTTAAACACCCGAAAAATAATTTTAATCAATGCTGTACAAAACTGGGCTTATGGCCAAATAAATGATTTAATCCGGGAAGGAAACCATCTATTCCTTGCCACGCAACAATCCGGTATAATAGAATTTGATATTGAAAAAGGGACTTTTAATAAAAATTTATCGGCGGATTTTACAGTGGTGCAGCAATTATTAAAAGATCCGCAAGGCAATATTTGGTTTTACGGCCAAAACAACAAACTTTCTTTTACTCAAAAAAATTACCTTAAAATTCTTCCCCTGTACCCGGAAAATGAATTTGAAAAAATTCATGCAGTTTACTGCGATAAAAAAGGAAATATTTGGCTGAACACTGATGCGTCCATAAGCCGGTATAGTTCTTTGCCCGGGGAGAACTATGCAGCCGAAAAATTTGTATTGCCCAACCTCTCTCAAAACACCGATATCACTGCAATTTACCAGGATGCATTTGAAAATATTTGGGTTGGTACTATGGGGCAGGGCATTTATGTGTTAAACCCCGGCACAAAAGTCATACGGCATTTAAACAGGAATATAAAGTTTTCATTAGCCAGTATTTTATCCATTAGCGGCAAGGGGGATAGCATTTTTGTGTGCAGTTTACAAGGAGCCGCCATTATTACTTTAAATAAAAATAATGGGGATATTCAACAAACTTATTCATTTGAAGAATTATCCAATACCCTCAGCGGATCACATTACCTGTACAGCATTTTTAAGGACAGTAAAAACAGGATTTGGTTTGCCTCTGATGGAAATGGCCTGGCCGTACAATATCCCAATGGGGAAAAAAAAGTATTTGGAAAAAAAGATGGCATATCGGATGGGCATATTTATTCGGTTGCCGAAGACCAGAATCATCACATATGGTTTAGCACAGCTTCAAATGGCGTTTATACCTACAATGAAAAAACATTTTATAACTACAACTTAAAAAACGGCTTAAGCGATCTCAATATTTCAGTAGTAAAAAATTTGGGATCGGGGTTTATTGCCATAGTAAATCAAAAAGGGGTGGACTTAATTCATCCTCAAACCGGGGCTATCACCTACCTTAATACCAGGAAAGGATCGTTTCATATTAATACCGATAATATTGGGTCTGTATCGCTTGATCCCCAAGGCCGCCTGGTAGCTGCTGAAAAAAACGGGATCATTATTTATGATGTTCCAAGGGAAAGCTCCCTGGCGCCCATTACATTAATTGAATCCATTAAATTATTTACCAATGAAGTTGACACCACCCGCCAACACGAGTTTGCCTATGATGAAAACAATTTTAGCTTTAGTTATACCGGGCTTTATTTCACCAATCCCTCTGCCGTTTTTTATCAATACAAGCTGGAAGGATTTGATAACGATTGGGTTGATACCCGGGATGAAACCCTGGTTTTCTCAAAACTGCAGCCCGGCAAATACAGCTTTAAAGTAAGGTCTTCGTTGCATAAAGATTTTTCAGGTGCGCCTATTGCCAGTTACTCCTTTGTGATACGGCAGGCTTTTTATAAAACGGCCTGGTTCATTACCGTCTGTGCCTTACTCTTTTGCGCCCTACTCTTTTGGTTTGTAAAAAACCGTGAAAAGCATATCAAAAAAATGCAGCAACTGCAGCAGGAAAAAATCCAGTTTCAATTTGAAGTATTACGCAACCAGGTAAATCCCCATTTTTTATTCAACAGTTTTAATACGCTTATTTCCACCATAGAAGAAAACCCCAGGGTTGCCGTGGAATATACCGAACAACTAAGTGATTTTTTTAGAAACATTGTTGCCTACCGGGAAAAAGACATTATCCCGCTTGTGGAAGAACTTGAACTTTTAAAAACCTATTATTTTTTACAGCAAAAAAGATATGGCGCCAATTTGCAGTTAAATATGGACATTAATGTCGCCGGTGCACAGCATTTGTTTATACCACCGCTTACCCTGCAATTGTTGCTGGAAAATGCCATTAAACATAACGCCATTTCAAATGAACGTAAATTGCTGGTGCATTTTCGGCTTACGCCAAATAATGATTTAGTGGTGAGCAATGCTAAAAGTTCAAAAAAACTTTTACAACCCGGCGCCGGAATGGGCTTGCAAAATATAAGCAACCGGTTTAAATTGCTTACCGGCAAGTCTATTGTGATACAGCAAACCTCTGATCTTTTTACTATTGAACTGCCTTTAATAAAAAATGGATAGGATAAACATATTGATTATTGAAGATGAAGAGCCGGCCGTAAAAAGGCTTTGGAAGCTGGTAAAAGAAATTTTGCCCAATGCGCAATTGCTGGCTACACATTATAGCGTTGCCCATGCCGTAAGCTGGCTGCAACAAAACCCAATGCCGCAACTCATCCTGTCTGATGTGCAATTAAGCGATGGCATAAGTTTTGAAATTTTTAAATCCGTACCGGAGGTTTGCCCGGTTATCTTTATTACGGCATTTGACCAATATGCCATCCATGCTTTTAAAACCAATAGTATAGATTACCTTTTAAAACCGGTAAAAAAAGCAGAGCTGGAAGCTGCGTTAAAAAAATTTTTAAACCAATCCCAAAGCCGCAATGCCTTTTCCATTAATGAACTTTTAAAATCGTTGCATCCTGCGCCGGCAAAGGAATATAAAAAAAGATTTGCCGTACGCTATGGTGAGCACCTTAAAACCATTAACACTGCGGAAATTGCTTACTTTAACTCCGAAGATAAAATTACCTTTCTCACCACATTTGAAAACAGGCGTTTTATAACCGATTTTAACCTGGAAGTATTAGAAACCATGCTCGACCCTTCGGTTTTTTTCAGGATTAACCGGCAGTTTATTATTTCCATACAATCTTTGGCCGAAATGTTTACACACAGCAAAGGCAGGGTACTCATTAAATTGCAGCCACCCAGCCGCCACGAAACCATCGTAAGCGCAGAACGGTCTGCCGATTTTAAACGCTGGCTGGATGATTACCGGGAGTAATCGCCCTGTTCAGTAATAAATTTTACCCGTTCAGTAATCATTTCTTTTTCCCCTTTATTTTTTATTGCAATTTGTAGCCATAAATCAAATTTTATGAAACAGCTATTAAAAAAAACCGGGTTATTATTACTGATCATTACTTCAACCTTATTGATCTCCTGCTCAAAAGACGACGACAACAATCCAACCAATACTCCTCCGGCAGGTAATTGGGCTATTTCAATGTACTTCGATACCGGGGACGAAACCTCAAACTTTACCGGATATACTTTTAGCTTTGCAGCAAACGGAGTAGTTACCGCTACCAATGGCACCAATACCGTTACCGGAACCTGGAGCCAAACCAGCACAAAATTTATCCTAAACTTTGGCACTACGGCCCTTTTTGACGACCTCAACGACGATTGGCTGATCGTAGAAAAAACATCTACTTCCATTAAACTCAAAGAAGATAACCCGGCGCAGGACGACAGGCTTGAATTTACCCGGCTTTAGTTTATTTACAATACCCGCTATTATCATATCCTATTAAACCCATCAGCCGTAACCGTTTTGAGTTACGGCTTTGTTATTTTATATTTGCAATTCGTAAAGGGAGCGGATTTGTTTATTGTTCATCCCATCTAAAATTGAACTAATAAACTGGAGACATTGAATACATCTTACAGTTATTTTTCAATTTTTATTCACGGGCAAATACTATAAACATTG
>JAFDZZ010000062.1 GCA_018266715.1 Bacteroidota bacterium | reverse complement strand
TAATGGAATAAGTTACATTTAATGGCCTGTAAACCATAAGGGAAAAACCTGCAAACGTTATGAAGATCATTTTAGGGATTTTATTTTTTTGTTTTACTTCAACAGGGCTTTATTCGCAAAAAATTTTTGGTACCGTTTATAATGAGGTTGGCGATTTGCTCCCTTATTCCTCCGTAACCATCAAAAACAGCAGCCTCGGCGCCAGCGCCAATGAAAATGCTAAATTTTCTTTTAAACTTGCCCCGGGCAATTATACCCTCATCTGCCAGCGAATTGGATATGCGGCCTCCGAAAAAAACGTAGAGCTTAAGCCCAACGAAAATACCGAGGTAACCTTTATTTTAAAACTGCAAAAACTTACGTTAAATGAAGTGGTCATCAAAAGCGGGGGGGAGGACCCGGCGTATGAAATTATTCGCAATGCCATTAAAAAGCGCAATTATTATCTAAATGAAGTAAAAGGGTTTAGCTGCAATTTGTATGAAAAAGATATGGTAAAGCTGTTGCAGCTTCCCGATAAAATAATGGGTTTTAAAGTGCCCAAAGAAGGCCGCCAGCAAATGAATCTCGATTCTTCCGGCCAGGGTATTATCTATCTTTCTGAATCTATGGCAAAAGTGGATGTGCAAATCCCCAATAAATTTAAAATGAACGTGATCAGCAGCAGGGTAAGCGGCAGCGGTGGATTTGGATTTACCTTTCCGGCTTTTATCAGTTTTTACAATAATAATATTAATGTATTTAGCGGCCAGTTAAATCCACGTGGGTTTGTTTCGCCTATTGCTGATGGGGCTTTAAACTTTTACAAATACAAGTTTATGGGCTCTTTTGTGGAAGATGGTAAATTGGTAAATACCATTCGGGTATGGCCCAGGCGCAGTTATGAACCTTTATTTTTCGGTATCATCAATATCATGGAAGACAGTTGGCGCATCCACAGCCTGGACCTTACGTTAACGCAAAAAGCACAATTAGAACTGCTGGATACCTTGCAGATTGTGCAGCAGCATGTACCGGTAAATGGAACGATTTGGCGGGTAAAAAATCAATTACTTCACTTTAGGTTTAAACAATTTGGGATTGCCGCTTCAGGTAATTTTGTGAATGTATATTCCAACTATGCCATCAATCCGCCATTTGATAAAAAGTATTTTGATAAAATTGTAATTAAGTATGATACGGCAGTAAATAAACGCAGCCGCCTTTATTGGGATAGCGTAAGGCCGGTGCCTCTTGAATATGAGGAGTTGAAGGATTATAAAGTGAAAGACAGCATTTACGATGCTTCAAAAGATTCCCTGCAAAGAAAATTTAGTTTGGATTCTTTGAATAAACGGCAGCCTAAATTTACCCTATTGGGCGGGCTCATGAATGGCTATAGGCGCACTCATTTTGCAATTAAAAATCAGTATGAATGGGCCATTGACCCGGTAATCCCTAAATTAGAATACAATTTTGCCGAAGGCATTGCGCTGAATATTAACGGCAGGTATAGCCGGAATATTTATAAAAATAAGTTTAAACTAACCCTATTGCCTTTTTTGCGATACGGATTAAGTAATACGCATTTTAATGCCTGGGCTTCTGTGGAGTTAAAAAGAAACAGAAACCTGATGCCTGATTTTCAAATATCCAAAAGCGTATTTACTTTTAGCGGGGGAAAAAGGGTAAGCGAGTTTTATAAACAAAGCGCCATTGATCCCCTGGTAAACAGTATTTCTTCACTTTTCTGGGGCTCCAATTATATGAAAACCTACGAAAATTATTTTGCCAATCTGCATTACCAAAAAACCCTGGAATCCAGTTTAAAGTACGAGCTGAATGTACTTTATGAAAACCGGCTGCCGCTAAACAACAGCACTCATTTTACCCTTCGTAAAAAAGATTCGGCACACATCACGTCCAATTATCCTGTAGAGCTCATTTCCACCCAGTTTTCACAACACCAGGCCTTAATTATCTCGGCAATGGTAAGCTTTAAACCCGGGCAAAAGTTTATCCAATTTCCCCGTTATAAAATGCCCTTAAATTCCAAGTATCCCACATTCAGCCTGGCTTATGCCAAAGGAATATCAAATATATTCGGCAGTGATGTGAATTTCGATAAATGGCGGTTCAGCATCAACGATGATATGAATTTTAAGTTGGGTGGATTACTGAAGTACCGGGTGTCTGTTGGGGGTTTTATCAATAACAAAGCCGTGCCGGTGCAGGATTACCAGCATTTTAACGGTAATATCGGTGTGCTTGCCGGGGAATATGTTAACAGCTTGCAGGTAGCAGGATATTATAGCAATAGTACCATTACCCCTTTTTACTCACTGGCACATATCGAGCACCATTTTAACGGGTTGCTTACCAATAAAATTCCTTTAATAAAACGGTGGATGTGGAATTTAACTGCAGGAGGCAACGGCTTGCTCTCAAAGAAAAATAATTATGGGGAACTTTTTGTAGGCCTGGAAAATATCCTTAAAATTTTTAGGGTGGATGCGGTATGGGCGTTTCGGGCATCTTATAAACCGCAACTTGTACTGCGTATAGGTATGGGTGGGCTATTGGGTGGCAAGGTTCAGCGTTCACAAAATAAAACGGCTATTGAAGGGGGTTTCTAAACCCGTTCTTCTTTCTTAAATTGTTAAATGTGTTATCTTTGCTAAGTTAAAATTTGGTTTGCCCTGCAAGCATCCAATCATTTTTGATTTTTTACAAATTTTAAAGCTATGTCAGTTTTGCATAACCGTGTAAACCAGCATGAGTTAAAAAAGCGTTTATACGAAGAAACCGAAAACCGGGTTACGGTATCCTTTTACCAGTATTTTTTTATTGAAGCACCTGTGCCGTTCAGGGATGAAATGTATAAGGCATTCGCTGCGTTGGGCGTATTTGGGCGTATTTATGTAGCGCATGAAGGCATTAATGCACAGGTAAGTTTACCACAGTCTAATTTTGAAGCCTTTAAAAATTATTTGTACCAATTTGAAGCTTTGAAAGGGTTAAGGTTAAATGTTGCCGTAGATGATGACGGAAAATCTTTTTGGGTGCTAAAAATTAAAGTACGGGATAAAATTGTTGCCGATGGCATTAATGACCCGTCTTTTGATATGCGTAACAAAGGGAAATATGTAAATGCCGAAACTTTTAATAAACTTACAGAAGATGAGGATACCCTTGTAGTGGATATGCGTAACCACTATGAATATGAGGTAGGCCATTTTAAAAATGCATTGGAAATCCCCAGCGATACTTTTCGGGAACAATTACCCATGGCAGCACAAATGCTTGCTGAAAATAAAGAGCGTAATATCATTATGTACTGCACCGGGGGCATCCGCTGTGAAAAAGCCAGCGCCTATATGTTGCACCATGGGTTTAAAAATGTATTTCACCTGGAAGGCGGCATTATTCATTACTGCAATACGGTTAAAGCAAAAAATCTCCCCAATATGTTCATGGGCAAAAACTTTGTGTTTGATAACCGGATGGGAGAGCGCATTTCTGATGAAATTATTGCCCAATGCCATCAATGTGGCCAGCCGGCAGATACCCATGTAAACTGTCTCAATGAAGCCTGCCATTTATTGTTTATTCAATGTAACGCCTGTAAAGAAAAATACCAGGGTTGTTGTTGTAACGAGTGCATGGAGGTACTGCAATTACCTGAAGAAGTACAAAAGCAAATGAGAAAAGGACTGGATAAAGGCCGCATGGTGTTTAATAAATCCCGCCATAGGTTAAGGCCAAGGCTTAATGAAGAATAAGGGATTAGGGCCCTTTATAATCATATTGGATCTTAATCATGTTATTGAGTCCGTAATTGGTGCTAATATCATAAGCTTTACGGTATTTGCCATCTATGATTTCTAAAATAGACGTGTTGGGTGGAATCAACCCCAAATTATCGGCTACAAAAATAATATCATTATTTCCCGGCTGTAACGTAACGGTTAAAAATTGTGGTTTTTTCTTAACGGGAAAGCCCTGTACCACCCATTGTTCATTTAAACTTAACGAAATAGTGTCGCCATCTTCTACGGCATCATCCCATAGCGCAAGGGTAATTTCTGCTGAAGTAATTTTTAAGCTGTCCAGCAACCTGGTATTTCTTTGCAAAGCCCTATCGGTAATTTGTTTTTGCCCTGATGGTGAAGCCGTAATGCGGATGCTGCCCGGAAATTCAGGGTTGGCGGGCTTTTGGGTTTCATCGGGGTAATAATAAATTTTGGCAACAATAAAAGTTGCAGAAATATCCGCTTTATCGGTAAAGTCAAGGCTTCGCCTTACATCTCCAAAAGTTAAACTCAGCCTTCCGGTATTGGGCGGTGTTTTACCAAAATTATCTGCAAAAAAAACGATGAGGTTCATACCCGTGTCCAGGCGTATATCATCATCGGGCCTAAAATGGCTCAGGTCCACATAATCAAAAAGAGCTTTGCCGTTAACGGTCACACTTACCGAGTCTTCATCCGACTTTTTGTTATCGGCAAGCGATAGGTTTCCAAAATCGGTATTTACATGAAAGGTGTCAATAAGGCCATAATAAAAAGACGATATAGAAGGGTTTAAAATTTTATCAACGGATGGGCTTTTCCAGGCTTCATTGTTTATTTTTTGTAAGGTAAAATTTTCATCCTTTAATAATTCCCTTACTTGCAAGGCTGTACTTCTTTGCCCTTCTGAAAACGTCATGATACCCGGCATGGTAACGCCATACTTTTTTGCTGCAATGCGGTTAATTGAAAAATAGGGTTGGCCATCAGGGTTTTTATTCAAGGCCAGGGTTCCGTTTAAATAAACCGTCCATGAGCCGGCGCTGAACGGCTTTTCCTCAACGGGAATTTTATTTCGGCCAAGGGCAAGTTCACCGTTGTTTTTTCTTACTAGCAGTAATTCATAAGCAGCAGAAAACTCTTTAAAAGTAATCGTGAGCAAGGCCGGGTAAAGTTGTTTTTTTTCACCGTCGGCAATTTGCAGGGTTATGGTATAGGCGCTGCTACTATCGCCATTTAGCATACCCATGGCCTGCCATGTACCGGTATATTTATCCGGTTGTGCCAATAGCAACAAGGGGGAAAAAAATACATTGCCTATTATGATGAGCAGCTTTTTTAACATCTGTGGGTTAAGTTATTCAAAAATATCCAATTTATTTTTCGGCCTCCTGCTATCCTGCCAAAGAAACCCTTTTAATTGCCGGGTATCGGGAGGAATTTGCTTTAACGGATAGAGCGTACCATCCACGGCGTTAATGAATTTAATTTTATTCAACTGTTTATTTTCAAAATAAATATCCATTACATCACCCGAGCAACGGTTCATCCCTATGTAGGCGCTATCATCATCCACAGGATAGTAAATACTTTCGGCCGGGGATCCTTTTACCCTTACATAATCAATAGCTCCTTCTAAAAAATAGGCATTGAGGGTGCGGCCGGAAATTTGGTTATACATCTGGTCGTTTTCACGGGCAATAACCATACTGTTAAAAAACACATACAACTGTTGCGGTTTTTGCTGTTTGGTAAACAGGTACATGGTGTCCCCGCTTACCTGGTTATTACCGTTCCAGCAAACCGGGTTTTGAAACATTCTAAAAACCGAATCTTCGGTGCTGTAATAAAGGCTATCGCTTACTGCCTGCAGGGAATCGTTATATATTTTCACATGATGAAACGCTAAGAAATACCGGATGGTATCCTGCTTTTGTGATGCGTTAACGAAAACACTGTTCGTAAGGGTATCTCGTTCTATAATGGTATAATGTGCGGCGCTGTCGTATTTTCTTACCCCGGAGAACAACGTATCAGCGGTGATATAGGTACTATCGTTATCCCGGTAAATAATCATAACCGGTTTACGGGTACCTAAAAAAGAATTTTCTTTTTTGTTCAGGTAAAGTTCGTCGCCCAGCATAATTACCCGGTTTATACTGTCCACAATTTTGCCCCGGTCCTGAACCTGTAAGATGCCGCTTTTTTCATCATACGCAAGCCGGCCGCCGGTTACGGAATAGGTACTGTCTGCCATTGAAGTGCGGTCAAAAAATTCGGCCTGCCCGGTTTCTAAATTATAAATTCCGTTTTGGGTATTAATTACAGCGCCATCTTTATTTACAATTCTTGTGGGAGCAATAAAGTAGGCTTCTTTTCTCAATGTATTATACCGGAGGCTATCTGCTTTAATATCGTATTGCGGATCGGTAAGGTGAACGTATTTTTTGAAAAACACATCTTTGGTGTCTGTATAATAGGTGGCATCGGTACTGGTGAGCACCGTACTTCCATTCACTACTTTACCGCCGTTAGTATAACTGCCTACGCCGCTGGCAATATTATACACAAGGTCGTCTGTAACCAAAGTTCCTTTGCCATCGGTAAGCTTTACATTCTTTTTTAAATAAGCAATGCGTTCCTGGCCAATATATTTTAAGTATTGTGCGTAGCTGTGTACGCTGTCGGCATCATTGATGTGAACATTACCAAAACATTCTGCAATGCCGGTGCCCTGGTTAACTGCAATACTATCTGCGTAAATGGTGGTGGTGCCCTGTTTAACGATGGCATTTCCGGCAAGTGTAATGAGTGTGGAAGAATCGCTCACTTGCACCTGCCGCATGCGTTCCCCATTAATAATATTGATGACCCGGTTTGGCTCGGTTTGAGCATACAAAGCAGTGCAACTGCAAAGCAGGGTGATAAATGTAAAAAAAAGCTGACCGGGTAAAGCTAATTTCAAGTGTATTAATTAATAGCTGCAAGATGCAAAAATATTAGCTAATACAATCATAAAAATCAATATTAAGGTTGAGCTTTCTCTATATAGTATGGGGCATTTAAAGTGTCGGGCAAGGGTACAAGAAGAGGATCGTTTTTTTGCTTTTTACCAAATACTGAAATGTTGATGTAACGTTTGGGATGCAGCCTGATGTCGTCTAAAAGCAAGTTGAGTTTATTGCCGGTTGAAGCCAGGTTTTGATAAAGGGTTGGGTCGTTCATCAACTTGCCGAATGTACCGTTTGGATTGTTCAATTGGTTTAGGGCATCTTTAAAGTTGTGGATTGCAGTGTCCAGTGTTTTGAAGGTGGATTGAATATCCAGTTGAGCGATTTTAGCGGAGGTTTTTTCCAGGTTAGAAGTGATGTTGCTGATCTTGTCATTATTTGCGGCAAGGTTGCCGGTTATTGAATTGGCATTTTTTAACGTTTGGGCCAAAGCGCCGTTTTGATGGTTCATTAAAATATTTAAAGAAGCGGTGGTGGTTAACAGCGCTTCTGATATTTTATTAAGGTTGTGCAGCATGTCTGCAATATTGTTTTTTGCCGCCGGATCAATTACGGAATTTACATTTCCGGTAAGGGTATCAATAGTGGTTATGGCTTTTCGTACATCCAGTAACAGGGGATCCACTTTAGTTAACACTTCGCTAAAAAGGCCCGCATGAGCCACCGTGGGCATGGTATCTTTATTTTTGAGATAGGTGGTTGCATTGCCCAGTATAATTTCAACAGAGGAGGTTCCTAATGGGTTTGATTTAATAAAGGCCACAGAGTTGGTGGGGATGTTAATGTCTTTAGTGATGTTCATTTCCACGGTAATGGTTTTCATATCTTTTGCCGGAGAAATATTATACACGGTACCTACCTGCATGCCGTTAATTAAAATGGGGTTGGAGTTTTGTAAACCCTGGATATTTTGATATACACCGTAAAAGGTGGTGGCGTTGCTAAAGAGTTTTTTCCCTTTTAAAAAATTTAAGCCCAGCATGAGCAGGGCAATGGAAACTACCACCAGTGCGCCTACTTTGGTTTCATTTGAAATTTTCACTTGTTACTAAATTTTGTATTCAATTAAGCCGGCCTAACGTAACGATAAACGTATGATACGCTTAGATTATTTTTTGTACCGGCAAAATTAAGTAATTATCTGGGAGTAGAAGCTGTTGTTGAGGTAGAATTTGCTTTATGCGATTCTATTATTTGTTTATACCGCACTACTGCTCTTGTAATAACTTCTGCAAGTTCCTGCTGGCCTTTTTCACTGTTAAGGTATCTTTCATCTTCAGGATTATTGATAAAACCGGTTTCAATAAGTATAGCAGGCATATTGGTAGCTTGTAATACCCAAATTCCTTTTTGGCGCTGGTTTACGCCAAGAGCAGAGCGATGGGTTTTTTCAACCTCTTCATTTACCAGCGTGGCAATGCGGTCACTTTTTTCCTGGTAACGTTTGGCATACATTTGTGCCATTACTTTTCCTTCGGGTGTACTAAAATCAAAGTTATTAAAGGCAGAGTCCGCTTCACCGGTTTCAATTTCAAAATCGCCTTCTTCCTTCATAATGGCCTTTAATTTATCGCTGGTTTTATGTGCGGCAAAAATCCATACACTGGTTCCCGAACGGGTAAGCGGCAATTTAAAATATTCATATAACGGTACGGTTACCTGGTATGGAGTGGAAATTCTTTTTTTCTTTCTTCCTTTTCCTTTGTACGTGATTCTATGACGGGTAACTTCGTGTGTACCAATTTGACGCTTGCCGGTTTTCAGGGGGCCAGAGTCGGCATGTATGCACAAAAACAAATCGCCTTTTACTTCATTGGCAATATTGGCCTTCTCTTTAGGATCCTGGTAAATATCGGTAGTTCGGGTAGGTACAATATTTACATCGGGCAATTGCTTTTTTAATTCTGCCACTAATTTATTAGAGATGGCCAAAGTAATATCTTTTTCTTTGGATCGTAAGGAGTTTTCATATTGGCCAATGGCGCCGGGATCTTTGGCTCCACCATGTCCGGCATCCACCACAATGGTTTTTAATTTTTTTTGGGATTGTGCAAAAACGGGGGTAATGAAAACAGACAATAAAAAACAAAAATGTAAAAGTGCAATAGGTTTTACTTTCAACATCGGCATGCAGATTTTAATGGGTTGGGTTTATCACAATAATATTAACAATAGGTTTTGTATTAATAGCTAAATTTGCTGCTCTACAATTTATGCGCTACTGCTACAAAGTTAAGGTAAAAAATAAATTAACCGGGTTGCGTGGGTTATTATTCTTGTTGGTATTAACACAATCCTCTACGCTTTATGCAGAAAATGCAAATGATTTTCACAGTTGTTTAACGTATGCTTTACAGCAGGAGCCCCGCATTTTACAACAGGATACTACCATTAAAAATAAAAAGAACAATAAGCCGGATTCTGGTATGCTGGCATCGGTAGATACGTTTAATTTTAAAATGTCTAAAGATTCCTTAACGGCCCCGGTGGTTTATCATGCCGATGATAGCATGGTGATGGATGTGCCGGGAAAAAAATTATTGCTGTATGGAAAAACATCTTCGGTAAAATATACCGACATGCAGTTGTCTGCACCATTAATTGCCTACGATCAAAAAACCAGCCTGGTTAAAGCCCATCTTACCAAAGATAGTTTGGGTACAGTCGTGTCTTTTCCCGCTTTTGTGCAGGGCGATTCAAAAATGGTGAGTGATACCATTGTGTTTAATATGAAAACCGGCAAAGGGCTCACCAAAGGCACTTATACTCAGCAAGGCGAAATGTATGTTTATGGTGAGAAAATAAAACGGGTGGATGAAAATGTTTTTTATGCATTAAAAGGAAGGTTCACCACCTGTAATTTAGATACGCCGCATTTTGCATTTATCAGTAAGAAAATAAAATTTATCAATAAAAAATGGGCCTTTTCGGGGCCGGTACACCCGGAGTTTGAAGGGGTGCCTGTACCTGTGGTATTGCCTTTTGGTATTTATCCATTAAATGCCGGCAGGCATTCCGGTTTATTGGCGCCTACATTTACCACCAATGATCAGTACGGTGTAGGGTTGGAAAATTTGGGCTATTACCATGTGTTTGGCGATTATTGGGATTTGGAAACAAGGGCTTCCATATTTTCCTATGGCGGCCACCGCTTTACGGTACGGCCGAGGTATTTAAAGCTGTATCGCTTTGCCGGGAACTTTGAATTTAATTACCTGAATACAAAAGTGCTGGATATGCCGGCGGCAAAATCTTTTAATGTAAGATGGAGCCACCGGATTGATAATAAAGCAAGGCCCGGGGTTACATTTAGTGCAAGCGTAAATGCAGGAAGCAGTAAGTATAATTCCAATGTGCCCAACAGCCCTATTCAAAATTATCAAAGCCTAATGGCATCATCCATAAATTATTCAAAAGTATGGAAGAACAAACCGTTTAATATTTCTCTATCCGCCAATCATGATCAAAACACGGCTTCAAGGCTCATTAACCTCAATATGCCTACTGTTAATTTTAACATGAACACCATTTACCCGTTTAGGCGTGAAGAGCCGATTGGTCCGTATAAATGGTATGAAAATTTAGGGATAGGTTTAAATACCATGGCCAATAGTAAAACATTTTTTTATGAGGACACCACAAAAAAAGCTTCAAAACAAATAGCCGAGAATCTGCAATGGGGCGCTGTACATTCGGTGCCTATTTCCTTATCCCTGCCCTCATTAGGCCCATTGCAACTTACGCCATCGGTAAGTTACCGGGAGCAATGGTACCAGCAAAAATTATTAAGAAAATGGAACCCGGACAAAAAACGACTCGATACCTTAATGCTTAAAGAAGGATTTTTTACAGAAAGGGATATCTCCTTTTCGGCCGGTGCAAGCACAAGGATTTTTGGGATGTTTACCTTCAGTAAAAAAAGTAAAGTACAGGCCATTCGCCACGAAATAAGGCCAACTATTGGCTTTTCGTATAAGCCCGATATCAATAAAAACCATTACCAGTATTTGCAATACGATACTGCCGGACATAAAAACTATTATGGCCAATATGCTAATAATTTGTACCCGGGTTTTGCAAGAGGAAAAAGCGGCAGCATCAATTTTGGAATTGATAATAATATTTCCATGAAGGTGAGGAATAAAAAAGATACATCGGCCGATGCGGTTAAGAAAATTGTATTAATTGATGGCTTCAATATTTCCGGTAGTTACAATCTTTTAGTGGATTCATTTAAAATGAGCAACCTCAGTATTTCGGCAAGGAGTAATCTTTTTGAAAAAATTCAAATTACGGCAAGCGCATCTATGGATCCTTATCTTATAGATCCTTCAACAGGAAGAAGAATGGATAAACTGGTTTGGAGTAAACGCCCTTTTTCATTGGGCCGGATGACCACAGGCGGCATCTCCCTGCAAAGCTCATTTAATGGGGGCAATAAAAAATCAGGCAATGATGAAGAAGCTTCCACTCCTAAAAAACGTGGGGTAAAACTGGTAGATGATTTTGGCAACGCCATGAATGATTATGAGGCAGAAGCAGAATATATGCGAAACAACCCCGGCGAGTTTGTAGATTATGATATCCCCTGGGATATTAGCATTGGCTACTCATTGCGCTACAGTAATTTTTTAAATACCAATGGCAGTTTTACCAAATCCTTAAACCAGGATGTGAATATTAATGCCTCCATGAACTTAACGCCTAAATGGAAATTGGGCGCAAACGGATCCTTTAATATCACCACTAAAGAAATTGGAATGGTAAGCATGTATCTCAGCAGGGATATGCATTGCTGGCAAATGTCGGTGAATATTTCACCGGTAGGAAGGTTTAGATTTTTTAGCATAAACATCTCACCCAAATCCCCCATATTAAGAGACCTTAAAGTAAACCGAACCCGGTCGTTTATGGAATTGTAAAAGGGCTACTTATATAAAGTGGTATAAGCTTGTAGCATCAATTCATAAACTTGTTGCTTGAGCATTTTATCATTGCTGCCCGCATCAACGGGCGGTAAAAAATGCATGGAAAGTTTCGTGGGGAATAAATAGAAGGTTTTATGTATGGGCATTGCCTGCTTTGTACCTATGATAACGCAGGGCATTATTGCCTTTTGTGTATCTACGGCAAGTTTAAAAGCGCCATCGTAAAAATCCTTTAACGGTTTGGAACTGCGGTTTCTTGTGCCTTCGGGGTAAATACACATGTGCATGCCCGAGGTTAAAACTTTTTTCATTTCCTCATAACTTTTAATGCGGCTTGATTCATCTTTTCGATTAAGCAGCACCGATCCCCGTTTATAGAACAGGCCAAATACCGGCACTTTGGCAAAGGAGTCTTTTGCAATAGTTTTATTGGCTCCTGGTATAAAGGGCGCCGAAAGGGGCACATCCAACAAGGCATTGTGATTAAATGTAACAATATAGTTCCGGTTTTTTTCAAAATATTCCTTGCCGGTAATGCGTAAAGGGCAGGCAATGAGAAAGAGCCATAACTTCATCCAGCAACGGGCAATGGTTATAAAATATTCCTGGCCTTTAACTTCATCTTTAAAAGCATAAGCCAGCATGGAAACCGGAAAAAAGAGGATGAAGGTGAGGATAAAACTCAGCAACCCCCAAAGCGCCCAAATTCGGCCAAAAATATTTTTAAACAGATTCAACATTTTACAACGATTAAAATTTATGGGCTTAGTAAAGTCCAATCAACCGGTTCAATCCCATTTTTTGCAAGCAGTTCATTGGCTTTGGAAAAATGCCTGCAACCAAAAAAGCCTTTGTCTGCCGAAAAAGGAGAAGGATGTGCCGCTTTAAGAATGAAATGTTTTGTTTCATCAATTAAAATTTGTTTTTCCTGTGCAAATTTTCCCCAGAGTATAAATACTATATGCTCCTTTAAGTCTGAAATTTTTTGAATTACTGCATCCGTAAATATTGCCCATCCCATTTTGGCATGGCTAAACGGTTCGCCGGCCCTTACCGTAAGGGCTGCATTGAGGAGCAATACGCCTTTATTGGCCCAGGAAGTAAGGTTGCCATAACCCACCGGCATTTTTAAGCCGAGGTCTTTTTCCATTTCCTTAAAAATATTTACCAATGAAGGCGGCGGATTAATGCCATTGGGTACCGAAAAACTAAGGCCATGCGCCTGCCCGGCGCCATGGTAGGGATCCTGGCCCAGGATCACAATTTTTACTTTATTAAAGGGGGTTTGATTAAAGGCATTAAAAATGAGGGTGCCGGGAGGATAGATCAATCGGCCTAATTGCTTTTCAGTTTTGAGAAAATAAACCAGTTCGGCAAAATAATCTTTGCTGAATTCATCTTTTAAGATATTTTTCCAGGAAGGGTGTATTTGTACATCCATAAACAATCTTTGGAAACCGGTAACTCATTCGGAGCGCATTAAACAATAAAAGAACTCAATAGGTGTGATCTGCATTGGATTCGAACCAATCACCCACAGCTTAGAAGGCTGTTGCTCTATCCAACTGAGCTACCAGACCAG